>NZ_JBFUJE010000605.1:0-2186 GCF_056401535.1 Luteibacter sp. P4_E6
GTCGTCGCCATCGCCGACGTCTCGCACTACGTGCCGGTCGGTACGCCGCTGGACGTGGAAGGCTACAACCGCAGCACCTCGACATACTTCCCCGGCTTCGTCGTTCCGATGCTCCCGGAGACCCTTTCGAACGGTATCTGTTCGCTCATGCCCAAGGTGGAACGCCTGTGCATGGTCTGCGACATGGAGATCGACGAAGAAGGCGAGGTCAAGCGCTCGAAGTTCTACGACGCGGTGATGTTCTCGCACGCACGCCTGACCTATAACAAGGTTTGGCAGGCTGTGGGCGAGCGCAATGCCGATGTTCGCCAGGAAATCTCCGATGTGCTCCCGCACATCGAAGCCCTGCATCGCCTGTACAAGGTGATGGCCAAGGCGCGTAAGCGTCGCGGCGCGATCGACTTCGAAACGCCGGAAGTGAAATTCCGCATCGGTCCGGCGGGTGATGTCGAATCGATGGGTGCGTCCGATCGTAACGACGCGCACAAGATGATCGAAGAATGCATGATCGCCGCGAACGTGCAGGCGGCGCGCTACCTTACCAAGCGCAAGATCCCCGCGCTGTATCGCGTGCATGCACCGCCCCCGGCCGAAAAATACGAAGACCTCCTGCGTTTCCTCAAGGAGTTCAAGCTGAAGATGCCACCGGCGGGCGAAGTCACGCCGGCCGATTTCTCGGCCTTGCTAAAGCGCGTGCACGACCGTCCCGAGGCCGAGCTCATCCAGTCGGTGCTGCTGCGTTCGCAGAGCATGGCGATCTACCATCCGGAGAACCAGGGTCACTTCGGCCTGGCGCTGGACGCGTATGCGCACTTCACCTCGCCGATCCGTCGCTATCCCGACCTGCTCGTGCATCGCGCCATTCGCTATGCACTGACCAAGGGCAAACCGGCCGATTACGTCTATAGCGAAACGCAGATGGCGGCTATGGCCGTGCATTGTTCGCAGCGCGAACGTCGTGCGGAAGAGGCCGAGCGCGATGTGGACGAGCGCTTCAAGTGCGCCTGGATGGAGAAGCACGTTGGCGAGGAATTCGCCGGCACCATCACCGGCGTCACGTCGTTCGGTCTGTTCGTCGAGCTGTCGGCGTCTCGCGTATCCGGTCTGGTGCACGTGTCGCAGTTGCCGAACGACTATTACAAGTTCGATCCGATCCGTCACCTGCTCACCGGTGAGCGCACGGGTTCGACGTATCGCCTCGGCGACTACGTGAGCGTGCAGGTGCTTCGCGCCAGCCTGGAAGACCGCAAGATCGACTTCCGTCTGGTTGCGCGTCTGGCCCAGTTGCCGAAGCCGGCACCGAAGGTCGAGGTAGCTGCTCCGGTCGCGCCGAGCTCGGGTATGGCCAAGGCTGGCAAGGCCATCGGTCGCGCCGCGAAAAAGGCGATGAACAGCATCTTCGGCAAGAAAGCCAAGGCCCCGGTGGCCGTCGAAACGCCGGCAGCGCAGGCTCCRGCCCCCGCGCCGGCATCGCGTCGTCGTGCCGCCGAGCCTGCAGCGAGCGAGCAGAACTCGTCGAGGCCGCCGCGTCGTCGTTCTTCGGCACAGGCCCCGACTCAGGAGCAGTCCGCTCGCGGCGGCCGGTCGGGCCGCGGCGAATCATCGGGCCGTGGCGAACAGTCCGCACGCGGTGAACAGTCCGCGGGACGGTCCGCCACCAAGAAAACCGCGGCGAAGAAGACCGCCGTGACGAAGCAGTCGACCCGGCAGGCGCCGGTCGCCACTTCGGAAACACCGGCACCGGCCAAGAAATCGGCCCGGCGTCGGTCGCGTAAACCCAGGAGCAAGCCAGAAGCATGAGTGAGTCATGGATCGTAGGAATCAATCCGGTCGAAGCGGCTCTCACCAACGACCCCGATCGCGTCCGCAAGGTTCTGGTCGAGCAGAAGTCGAAGAATGAGCGTGTAAACGAAATCGTCTCGATGGCGCGCAAGCTTGGCCTCGTACTTGAGCAGGTGAGCAAAGAGCAGCTGGAGAAGCTCGGTGGCGAAGCGCGCCATCAGGGCGTCATCGCTCTCTACCAGACGCCGCCGTTGCGCGACGAGACCCATTTGCTGCCGCTGCTTGAAGCAGCGGGTGCGAACGCCTTCGTGTTGGTGCTCGATGGCGTGACCGATCCGCACAACCTGGGTGCGTGCCTGCGCAGCGCGGCGGCGGCGAACGTCACCGCGGTCGTCGTGCCGAAG
>NZ_JBFUJE010000606.1:0-2184 GCF_056401535.1 Luteibacter sp. P4_E6
GAGCTGCGAACGTTGATCATCACGGACATCGACAGCGTGACACCTAATCCGCAGGGCAAGCGCGTGGCTACACCCGTGGCGACGGGCACCTTCACCAGTAACGGGTGTCTAAAGGCGTGGTTTGGTGACGACGTCACGCCGCAAGAGCTCATTGCCAAGGCGCCGGCGGACAAGATACTGGACCTGCGGCGGGTGGCTTATCAGGTACCTGAAGCGAATGGCGATCCGTGTGGCCGGAGCTTTGAGGATGCGTTCATTCTAGCCAATCCCGCGCACTTCCCGTTGGACGGAGCGGATCGCGCTAAAGCGGCCTATCAACTGGCGAGTGAGCAAAAGAAATCCGCCTTTGCGCTAACGCACGCGATCGACCTTCTGGACTGGCAGGTGCCGCGTTATATTGCCGAAGGTCTGCGCTGGCTAGCGGAAAAGCCGGCCCCGGTCGGGGGCGGCACACCGGCGGCCGCTGTTCCTCACGTCGCGCCTGTGGCAGGGGACGCCAACCATGCCTGAGGTTGCCGAGACGCCGGCGGATGCGGCCGGCCGAATTGCCCTGGAACGCATGTTCGACTGCCTTGACCAAGGTCGCAGCTTCAGGCTCGAGGCCGGTGCGGGCGCAGGAAAAACGTATTCGCTCGACAAGGCGCTCCGACGTCTGATCGATCAGCGTGGCGTGGAATTACTGCGTCGCGGCCAGCAAGTTGGTTGCATCACGTACACCAATGTCGCCAAAGACGAGATCATCTCGCGGACCAAGGCGCATCCCGTCGTCCGTGCGGAGACGATACACGGATTCTGCTGGTCAATCCTGCAGGACTTCCAGATGACACTCCGCAGCCTGGTGCCAGAACTCGAGGGCTGGGCCGAGCGCCTGGAACCGGTTGGCGCCATCGGTACTCGCCGCGTTCATTACGAGCTGGGGTACCCAGGGGTTAGGGAAGACGAGGTCACCCTGCGTCACGACGACGTCTTGGCCTTGATGGTCAAAATGCTCACCTATTCGAAATTTCGTGCCGTACTCACCGCCCGTTATCCGATTCTTCTAATCGACGAGTATCAGGACACTGACGCAGCCTTCATCGGCGCTATCAAGGCTTGGTTCCTCGACACAGCTTCGGGTCCTCAACTGGGCCTGTTCGGCGACCATTGGCAGAAAATCTATGGCGAAGGGTGCGGCCTGGTTGACCATCCCGCACTCGTCGTGATCGACAAAAACGCCAACTTTCGCTCCGTGAGGGCGATCGTTGATGTCCTTAATCATATGCGACCAGCGCTCGCGCAGCTTGTAAGCGATCCGATGCTGCCCGGTCAGGCGCGGGTATTCCACACCAACCGCTGGACCGGGGTGCGGCGCACCGGGCAGGGGGGAGGGCACTGGACGGGTGACACCAGCCCTGAGGCGGCCAATGCCTACTTGAGTTTAGTGAAGAACATGCTTACAGCAGACGGCTGGGACCTGTCCGTGGCCAACACCAAAATTCTCATGCTGACCCACGGCGTGCTGGCACGCGAACAAGGTTACGCGAGCATTCCTCCCATATTCGGGCAATTCAACGATCCCTGGTTGAAGAAAGAAGATCCGCATATTAAGTTTCTGACTGATCAGCTGGAACCAGCGTGCGCCGCATTTTCCGCCAGGCGATATGGTGCAATGTTCGAGAGTTTAGGCGCGTCGACTCCCAAGGTACGGCGGCACGCGGACAAGATCGCATGGTCCCAAGCCATGGAGGCATTGATCGCGCGTCGCGAGCACGGAACGATCGGTGATGTCGTGGACTTCGTAGCCGCAACTCCACCAATGCGATTGCCTGAGCCGGTCGAGGAAGTCGAGCGGCAACTGGCCCACATCGGGGTGCAACCGGTTGACGGTGAACCACGCCGGGTCAGTCAACTACGCAAATTGCGCCAAGTGCCGTACGCCGAATTGATGGCCCTTGATCAGTTCATCGATGGACACACGCCTTTCGCTACCAAACACGGGGTAAAGGGCGCGGAGTTCGAAAACGTACTCGTGGTCGTTGGCAGAGGCTGGAATAAGTACAACTTTGGCCAAATGTTGGAGTGGTTCCAAGCGGGCGTGCCGCTCGATAAGACCGATGCCTTCGAGAACAACCGCAATCTGTTCTACGTGGCATGCTCGCGACCGAAGACTCGTCTCGCCGTCCTTTTCACGCAGCTGTTGAGCGG
>NZ_JBFUJE010000607.1:0-2184 GCF_056401535.1 Luteibacter sp. P4_E6
TGGCCTACGGCCGCTCCACTTGTGCGGAACTCGCCTCGAGGGTGGGCACCAAGGTCTCTCACGACGATACGGTCAACTGGACGGGGAGCCGTTGGTGTGAGTATGGCGGCCCAAGCGGACCATCACGGCGGTCGTGTCGGCACGTCATTTCCGACTGGGTGAGCGCCGTCGTAACCGCTGCGCTGCCTCGCGAGAACGACCGCGACTGGCGCGATGCGGTTGATCGTTTGGCGATGGCGACGAGCCGCCAGCCGAAGCCGCGTTGCTTCGTCGGCTCGACCCGCACGAACCTCAGGGATGGGGAGAGTCTTCGGTGCCCACCCTCGAGGCGAGTTCCGCACAAGTGGAGCGGCCGTAGGCCAGATAAGTACATGGGCCGCGCAGCGGCCTCTCCGGTACGAAACGCGGAGGACTGTCTGAGCAGCGAGGGTGGGCACCGAAGGCTCTGCTCCGCGACGTCAACGCCCGCCGAAGGCTCCAAGCGGCGGCATGCGCGGGTAGCAGGTACTCGCAGGACCCTTTCCCGCTAACGCGGGATCGCCGATGAATCGGCTCCTACATTTTTCGCATATGCTTGGCCGATGCACGGCATCCACACCATCGACACCGGATTCGGCCGCCCGACGTTCGACGCCGCCTACCTCGTGGTGGAACGCGGTCGTGGGGCCTTTATCGACAGCGGCACGACGCATTCGCTGCCGCATTTTCTCGATGCGATAAAAGCGGCCGACCTCGAGCCGAAGGACATCGACTGGGTCATCCTCACGCACGTGCATCTCGACCACGCGGGTGGCGCGGGCCAGCTGATGAAGCACCTGCCCTACGCGAAGCTCGCCGTGCACCCGCGCGGCGCGCGGCACATGATCGATCCCTCCGCCCTGATCGCTGGCGCAGCCGGTGTCTACGGCGAAGAGGAAGTCCGACGCAGTTACGGCGAGATCGCCGCGGTGCCGGCCGATCGGGTCGTCGAAGCGCATGACGGTTTCGTCGTCGATCTCGCGGGACGCGCACTCCTGTGCCTGGACACGCCGGGACACGCACGCCACCACATAGCGATCCACGACGAACGCTCCAACGCGTTTTTTACCGGTGACATCTTCGGCCTCTCCTACCGCGAACTCGATTCGCCCGGCGGTGCCTTCATCATTCCCACCACGTCGCCCGTCCAGTTCGAACCCGACGCGGCACACCATTCCATCGACCGCATGCTTGGCTATGGGCCTGAGGCGATGTACCTCACGCACTATGGCCGCGTTACGGAGGTGGCCCGCCTTGCAGGCGACCTACATGAGACGATCGACGCCATGGTGGCGATCGCGAAACGACACGCGACGGTCGCAGACCGCGAGCAACGCATCGAAGCGGATTTCGCCGATCTTTACGTCGACCGCGCACGGCGCCAGGGTGTGACGATGCTTCGGGACGATATCGTCAAGCTGCTGAAAATCGATATCCGCCTGAATGCGCAAGGCATCCTTGTCTGGCTCGACCGCGGTTCGCCCTGAGTTCCCAGGCGGCGGGAGCCATTCACCCTTCCAGCCGCGACTTGAACCAGTCCGCCAGCTCCGCCTTCCAGTACGCGCCCTGCGCTGCCAGGTACCCGAACGGCCGGTGCACCGGATCGAGCCCGAAGCCGGCATACGCCGCCAGCGACGCGTCCCCGCCGGCGATCGCATCCGCCAGAGCCTCGCCCGCGGCGCACGTGGGAGCCAGGCCATGCCCACCGAAGGCCTGGGCGTACCACAGGCCGTTTCCATGCGTGCCGACCTGGGGCATTTCGTGGCGCGCGTAACTCATCAAGCCAGACCACGCCTGCTCTATCCGAACGCCTTCGAGTGAAGGAAAGACACGCTCGAGATCGCGCTTCAGCAGACGCTTGACCGACGCCGGAGCGCGATCGCGAATCGAAATCCTACCACCCCAGAGCAGGCGCGTGTCCTGCAGGGGACGGTAATAATCGAAAGCGAAGCGCGTGTCGTAGATTGCCGCACGCGTGCGAAGGCAGGCGGTGAGGCGGTCGCCCAGCGGCTCGGTCACCATCACATAGGTGGCGATCGGCAGGACCGCGCGATCGATGCGTCGGTCCAGGCCAGCCAGATAGCCACCGCAGGCAAGGACCACGTTGGCGGTTTCGATCTCTGCCCCACCCACCCGCAACACCCAGCGTGGACCGTGACGCTCCAA
>NZ_JBFUJE010000608.1:0-2179 GCF_056401535.1 Luteibacter sp. P4_E6
CTTCAGCGGCGATGCTTTGAGGCCCTCGCCATAGCCGCAATCGTCACCCCGATGGCTGTCGCCGCATCAGACAACAGGTCCGTCTGGAACGGAAAAGCAGCCCCCCTGGCAACCCCATGGACCTCCCAGGTATCGCCCACGAATGCGCTACCCGAGTACCCGCGCCCGCAACTGGCGCGCCCCTCGCTCGAACATCCCCAGTGGATGAGCCTCAACGGCCTGTGGCAGTACGCAGCGACAGACGGGAAGGGTGCACCGTCTTTTGGAAAGGCGCTGAAGGACCAGGTGCTGGTCCCGTACCCGATCGAATCGGTGCTCTCGGGCGTGCAGAAGCATTCGGACTTTATGGTCTATCGGCGGCTCGTCGATATCCCGGCCGCCTTCACGGAGCACGGCCAGCACGTGCAGCTGAACCTCGGCGCCGTGGCCCAGGATGCCACCGTGTACGTCAACGGCAAGGAAGTGGCGCACCATACGGGCGGCTACACCTCCTTCAGTGCGGACATAACACAGGCGCTGCAGCCGAGCGGCCAGCAGGAGATCGTCGTCGCCGTGCATGCGCCGGTCGACGGCGTTAACGTCATGGTCGGCAAGCAGCGACTGAAACCCGACGGCATCTTCTATACCGCAGCGTCGGGCATCTGGCAGTCGGTCTGGCTGGAACCGGTGCCGGCGACCCGCCTGGCGCAGCTGGACTTCACGCCGGCGTCCAGCCTGGATGCCTTTACCGTGACGTCGAAGCTGCAGGGCAACGCCGCAAACGCCACCCTGCATGTCACCGCCTATGCGGACGGCAAGTCGGTGGGCGAAGCGAGCGGTCCGGCCGGCAAGCCGCTACATCTGGTCATCGCGCATCCGCACCTGTGGAGCCCTGAGGATCCCTTCCTTTATAGCTTCAAGGCCACGCTCGCGCAGGGTGACCAGCGCGATGACGTGACCAGCTATGCCGGCATGCGCAGCATCGGCATCAAGAAGGTGGGTGGACTCAACCGCATCGTGCTCAACGGTAAGCCGACCTTCCTGCTAGGCACGCTGGATCAGGGTTACTGGCCCGACGGCATCTACACCGCGCCGACGGACGAAGCGCTCAAGTTCGACATCCAGAAGACCAAGGATCTGGGTTTCAACACGATCCGCAAGCACATCAAGGTGGAACCGGCGCGTTGGTACTACTGGGCCGACCGCATCGGCCTGATGGTGTGGCAGGACATGCCGGCGCTACCGAACGGGCACAACGACAAGCTCAGCGAGGCCGACAAAGCCGGCTTCCGCACCGATGTCACGGCCATCGTTGAGCAGCTCAAGGGCGAGACGTCGATCATCGGCTGGATTCCGTTCAACGAAGGCTGGGGGCAGTGGAGCATTCCGGCTGCTGCCGAGTTGGCTATGCAGATCAAGAAGCGCGATCCGTCGCGCCTGGTCAATGCCCGTAGCGGTGCCAACTGCTGCGACACCAAGGGTGATCCGAAAGCCGGCGATCTTATCGACATCCACGATTACCAGGGTCCGGGTCTTCCCGCGCCGGATGCGACGCGAGCCTCGATGGATGGTGAGCACGGTGGTCTGACGCTGGGTGTCCCCGGTCATGTGTGGCCGAACACGCCGATCAACCCGTATGGCGAAGTGAAAGACAACGCCGCGTTGAACGAGGGCTATGTCGCCAACACGGCCGTGCTGCGCGACAAGGGTCCGGGCATTGGCGTATCCGGCAGCGTCTATACGCAAATCACCGATGTCGAGGGTGAGCACAATGGTCTGTACACCTACGATAGGAAGATCGAGAAGGTGGATGAGGCGAAGGTGCGGGCCATCAATGAGGCGACGATACGGGCGGGTGGGCAACCCTGACGAGACCATTCCGTCGCCTCGGCCGAGCACATCGGTCGAGGCGCCTACAGACAACTTCAAGTTGTTTTGATACGGTAATTCCGTTGCCTGCGTCGTCGCTGTGAATGCTGCGCAGGCAACCATCGCTCTATGCGGTGAGAAGCGCGGTCCAGAGGTGTTAGAGCACCCCTGGACCGCTAACCCTAACTAACTAGTCTGGAGTCAGTCATGGCTGTTACCGATGATACGGTACCCGCTCGCCCGCCGAACCCCCTCGGCGACATTCCCATCGGTCACCGGGCGCTCTGCAGTCCACGCAGACACGGTTGAAGAACCGCGGCGGCAGCCGTAA
>NZ_JBFUJE010000609.1:0-2178 GCF_056401535.1 Luteibacter sp. P4_E6
GAACGCTAGGTACGTTGCGTCGTCGACGTAGACGTCCCGGGCCTTCTCTTTGTTTCCCTTGATCCCCGCGCACGGATTCGCCAGGTTGGTGTAGTCGGCGTCGCGCGCGAAGTTCCAAAGGTGGGAGAGAAGGGCCTTCTCGCGATTGGCACGTACCGGCGAGCTGGATCGGTGAATCAGGTATTTCCTTACATGCATCGGGGCGATGGCATCTAGCGGCCCCGGAGGATCGTCGAAGAAGTCGAGCAGCTGCTTCAGTTCCCGGGCATTGCAGGCCTGCGTCGCCGGCGATTTTGTCGGCATAACCACTGCGCGGTAGCGGTCGGCCACGTACCGGAAGGTGATGACCTCGGCCAGCTTCTCCTTCGCGTAGCGGCTTCGCTCGTAGTCCGCCCACTTCTGGATCGCAAGCCCGTAATCAGGGCCGAGCGGCTCCTCACGGCGCGGCTTGCCGCCGTGATCGTAGTAGTAGTGGACTACGCCCAACGGCTTTCGGCGCGCGCGAAGGCGCGGAACCGCGTCAGGTTTTGAAGGCCGTCTTCCCCTCCTATGCCGCCTTGTTCGGATGCCACGCGGGTTTGGCCTGGGCTGCTCGCGAGCCTCGCCAGCGACCGCTGCGTGCGTCACCACCGGCCAGCCCTGATTGTCGACATGGTGCCTGATCCCGTTCCGGCGGAGGAACGCGAGCTGGGTCGCGCGGGTGTGGGCCCGGGTCAGCTAGGCGATTTCCTCGCGGGAAAGGCACAGTTTCTCATCAGCCCCCATTGGGCACCTCCGGATCGGTAGCGCTGTACGCGCGAGCGCCATAGTCGATGAACACAATGCGGCCATCTGGCAGGCGGCCAACGTCCTTGGCCGCTCTTTCAAACGGCGAACTGGTCTCCCCGATAACGTGGATCTCGAAGCTGTTCTCGTCGTCCCACACCTCGTAGGCGACAGGATCTACGGGCGTACAGCGCGGCATGATGAGAACCCAGCCACGGCGATCAGCCCACTGCACTGGGCACATCAGGTGACGCCTGGCATCGGTCGCCCACAGGTGTCGCTCATCTCGGTTTGCGCGTCGCCCGATCGAACGGTGGGKCTCGGTTAGGCGCGGCACCTTGATGGCCCAAGGTCCGAGCAGAAAGACCACCCGCGACGCCCCTTTCCTGATCACTGTGCGCCTCCTGAGGTCCGACGAAAGGCGACGACCCAGACCCAAGGATTCGAGGTCCAGCTCTGCTCCCCGTTGATGCGTGTCCACAGCTTACGCCATGCGTCGCGGAGCTGATCACGCCCCTCTTGGCTGGGCGCGTCGCCAGGAACGCCCTCGGCGGGGGCGTCTTCCGGGGTTAACCCCTGAGCGCGACCGACCGACGTGGCGGCGCGCTCGAGCGTGATCCGACATGCAGAGCGCGGCATGAAGAGGGTCGGCCGCTTCCACCACAGCAGCCTGCCGGCTTCCCTCGGCCGGGTGTAGTCAGCGGCACCGTCCGCCGCATAGCCGTACTTGCGCCCCGTCTCGACAGTGCGGTCTACGAACGACCATACGTCGCGTCCCTTCGATTGATCGAAGCTAACCGTCCACTCGCCCCAGGCGAAGAACGTCTCCTTGACCCACAGAATGTCCCCGGCATCGCCGTAAGGGCACAGGATGGCACCGTCGCCCCATCGCTCCAGATCATTGGTCGAAGAGCCTTTCATGGGCACGAAGTACCCGTGCACAAAGTTGTGCACCCAGTTCGGGGTGTAGTGAGTTGTTCCCTCGGGCGGCTGGGTCTTCACGATCCGCCGGGTCACCGTCTTGCGGCCTTCGAGGATGGCGCGCACCATCGGGCCACTGAAGAGAATGGGACGCTCAGCCATGATCGACTCCGTCGGCAACTACGTGGTGATGTTGAGCGCGGCCAGTATTTCGGACACGCTCCGTGAGAATTGGTATGGGTCGTGGACGATCTTCGAGCGTCAGGAAGACGGCGACCTCCGCATGGTGGAAAGCGATCGAGACGATGTCGGTTTTGACCACATGGAGCCGGCCTGGAACATCGCGCGAGCCCGCGGCATCGAGCGGGTAAGGGTTC
The DNA here is from genome assembly GCF_056401535.1 of Luteibacter sp. P4_E6. Taxonomy (NCBI): domain Bacteria; kingdom Pseudomonadati; phylum Pseudomonadota; class Gammaproteobacteria; order Lysobacterales; family Rhodanobacteraceae; genus Luteibacter; species Luteibacter sp. P4_E6. The sequence goes on from NZ_JBFUJE010000609.1 coordinate 2,064, forward strand.
TCAGCAACGACCGAACACTTCAGCCCGAGCCCTATCGCGGGTAGTTTGCTGGCGGCCGCGTGCTCGCGCACCATGGCGCCATTCATCAGGATGGGGAGTTCACGCATGGGTAAGT
>NZ_JBFUJE010000610.1:0-2174 GCF_056401535.1 Luteibacter sp. P4_E6
GTAAAAAAGGTACTGCCCTGGCCCTCGAAGGCGTTGAGGTAAAGATGCAGGAACACCGCGTTCACCGGCCGATCGCTGCGATTGCGCCAGGTCAGCTGCTGCTGGCCGTCGACCGTGTGCTTCTCGGGATCGAGACGGGCCTGGATGCGATACGACACGACGCGGTCGGACAACGTCGCTTCACTGCCGGTGCGAGGACCGCCCCAGGCCGTCGTCGCGCTGGGCGTCCTGACGGAGGCGGCGTGTGGCGACGCAAACGGAATCTCGGCGGGAAACGCCGGGACAGGCGTCGCAGCAGGTGTCGCGGCAGGCGGCGGAGGCACCCCATTCTGGGCCCAGGCAGCGGCGGCGCTTAATAACGCGCCCACCGCAACGCAACGAACGACTCTGGCTGCCTTACGGCGCATGGATCCACCCTCCCCTGTTATCCCGCGAGATTGCTGGCTGCGACCCCGGCCCGATATAGGCCAGAGGTCACGGTCGGGGAAGAAAACTCAGCCGGGGAAGGCGCGCTCGCGCATCCACTTGGTCACGATCCACTTCTCCCCCCGAAGCACGGGCGCACCGCCGTGCAGGGATAGCGGATCGAGCGAGCCATCGGCGTCCGTGTACTCGAAGTACAGGGCCTGGCCCTTGCGCGGCACGTAACTGAAATCAATGCGCGGAAAGATTGTTTCCCCACCGGCTTCGACGTCGTGCAGGTACATGATCAGCGTGGACACGCGCTGGCCGCCGGTAGCAAGGTGCGGCTGGCTGCCCTTCTCGCCCGGTTCGAAGTAGTCGAAGTGCGGCAGGTATTCGCCACCCAGGCCGTAACGCATCACCTGAAGTCCTTCACCGCGGTCTTCGGGCAAGCGCATGATCGCCGCAGTACGCGCATCGATACGGCGGATCAGCTCGTTCTCGGCGCGCTGGAAATACGCGCCATCGCTGGTGCGGATGTCCATGACGGTGTTCACCCCGTCAGCGACACCCACTACCGCCGAGCGCTCGAGCCGCGGGACGGCCATGTGCATCAACGCATCGCATTCCTCGTCGCTGAGCACACCATCCAGCACGGCGATGGTCGGTCGAGCGATCCGCAGCAGGACACGAACGTCGCGATCGGGCGTATGCAGCACGTGGCCCTCAGCCAGCCGACCGTGGAACGGTGTCAGGGCCGAGGCGTGCGCCGCCACCGGGGCTACCGCGCTCCCGAACAACGCGGTGACGATGGCCTCGCGGGCCACGCCTTCGTCGAACTGGTTTTCCTTCATGGTCAGGAGCAGGTCGGCCGGCGCGTTCCCTGAGGCGAGGGCATCGCGAATCCAGTCCTGCCAGTCCTGCGTCACCTTGGTGTGGAAGCGCGTTTGCAAATGCTTTTCCTGCGTCGTGGCGGTGCTTTCGGTCACATTGTGCCGTTATCGGCGGTCGACGTGGGGTGCGAGGGCACGCTGTCGCCCTCGTTCAACCATGCGAGTTTCCGTGCCCTGGGCAAGCGCTTCACCGCCCACTCGGCTTTCGAGGCGGCGGAGCGGTCGGCGAAGGCGCGCGAACCGAGCAGGCGTACCGGTGGATTGGCCCGCGTGTAGCGAGCACCCTTCCCGGCGACGTGCGCGGCATAGCGCGCGGGCAGATCGTTGGTGATCCCCGCATACCAGGCGCCGTTGCGGCATTCGATGAGATAAACGCACCACATGACGTAAGCGTAACCGCTGCCACCTACAATGGCTCGATGAACGCCCACTACGACCTGGCCGTCAACCTCCCGCTGCGAGACGCCACCGCGGAGCGTCTGGCCGCTGCCCTGGCCGTCTTTCCCGTCAATTCAGCACTGCTGGCCTACCCATCGATGGAAGGCAGTCTGGGCACGCGCGAAGCGATCGCCGGCTGGATGCGCCGACGCTGCGGCCACGTCGTCGTCGACCCCCGCCGCCTGATCGTCACCCTCGGCGCGAGGCATGCCTTGTCCCTCGCCCTGGACGAAGCCTGCGCGCCCGGCGACACACTCCTCGTGGAATCGTCCACTTATCATGGCTTCCGGGCCAGCGCCGAGGCGCGTGGCATTCACGTCGCCGGCGTGGGCATGGATAGCGACGGCATGCTGCCGGCCGAACTCGAACGCCTGGCCGACACGACCGGCGCGCGCTGCCTGTACGTGCAACCCACGCTGCAGAACCCGACCACCTCGACGA
>NZ_JBFUJE010000611.1:0-2172 GCF_056401535.1 Luteibacter sp. P4_E6
AAGTGGCTGGCCGTTCGCGCTCCCGTAATTCAAGGCACCTAACTGTTGCTGCAACGCTTCCACCGGCGCACCACGGTCGTGCAGCCGGACAGACGTTCCGCCGTCGCCGTCGTGACGGCCCGCCTGTGCATGCGACGGTGCCGCTGGCAAGGGTAACGCCGAGTGGGGCACGGTCACTCCGTTTGCCGTCAGAGTTGCATCGGCCGCAGCAAGCGTCTCTAACGCCACTTTTTCGTGCCCGAACCGTGCCTTCAGAGAATCGTGCAGCTTGGGCGACCCTGCAAAGAGTGTGTCGACATGCGCCGTCTTATAGTCCTGCACGGCACCGACGATATCTTTATCGCTCAACGTGGCCAGATCGTAGTGCTCACCGAATTTCTCCTGCAGGCCCTTTTCGAAGATGCCCGGCGTCAGCCCGCGGCACTGTACCGAGGTGCTCCATAGCGCGTCCTGGACGGCCATGCCGCGGTGGGAGAGGTCGAGACCACGAGCTTGAAGCGCGGCGACTTGCTGGGAGTAGTGCGATTGCCCAATGAACTGGTGCTGGTCCTGGCCGAATCCGGGGTCGGTACGGGCCAACGTCTGCCACTGCGTATTGAAAGCCGACGTGGCAGGCGWGAGACCTTGGAGCTGAGCGCCATAAGGCGACTGGTCAAGGTATTCCCGTAACGTTCCGGAGACTGAGGAGAGTTGATAGGCGCCGTACGACACACCGCCCTTGTCATCCTTGCCGGTGGAGATGGTGCCGACATCGCCGCCGGATTCGTAACGGGCTGAGGTCTGGCCGAGGTGCCATTCGCTCGCAGTCTGCCGTGCGCGCTCGAGATCGTCCGTCATCGTTCAACTCCTTGTATGGGTCATGTCGTGGGCGCGAAGGCCTCAGGGGTGCTTGAGCTGCGCTTCCAGCTCGGCGGCTCGTTCGGCCGTACGGTTGAGTCGACACTCGTTGGCGCCCAACATRTCCGCTGTGCCCCCGTCAGCGGGAGGTGCGCAGGCCTTGTCCCGATCCGCAATCCAGGCGCGTTCCTGGTCGCGCAACGCAATACGTTGAGTTTCCGCCATCGATTGGCGGAGTGCCTTGTAGGCAGTATTCAACCGCTTGTCCTGGAAGTCGTATTCCGAACCGATGCAGTTGTTCACAGCGAGAGTCACGCCTTGCGATGCTTCCAGGCACTTGTCGTAACCTGGCCGCAAGGGGGGCGCCTTATCGGCGTCCGCCGGGAGAGCCCAAGCAGGGCTCACGGCGACTCCCAAGGCCAGGACAAAGGACAGACGCATCCGTACAGCACTCATCGGGATTCCTGGTTACGGCCTCGGGCCAAGCCCGGTGATTCGAGCGAAGCATACGCAAGACACTAAATGGATCGCAACCCTGTGGTGGCATCGACGAATGCATGATGCCTATCGATGAGATCGTTGCGAATACCATTTACCCATCGCAACACGAGCCCGAACGTGACTGCGGCAGACATGAGGAGCACGCGGAGCGAAGCCGCGGCCAAGTTCGGCAGGAGGAGAAAGCCACATAGCGCGCGTGCAGTAGTAGCACTGCATACACATTCGGCATGCGCCCGGCCTATCGGGAATCATGGTCGACCTTCAGGGCCCCGCGAGCGAGGATTCAGTCAAGCAGAGTATTGCGCGCAGCGCCTTTAGTTCTGCCGGCGTGGACCTAGAGCCACGCAGCAACTCCACCATGCCGGGAACATGTCCCCCGCCGGCTAGCGCTGAAGCTAAAGCTACCGTCTCGACATTGAGCTGACGCCCCCGGCGGCACCTGATTGTCGGTCGTATGCGCCGGTCGATGAATGGAGGCACCGTCATGGTTGGTGTAGTACCCGCCTTCGACGAGAGTTGCCGGGGCGCTTTGAGTCGACTGATCACGCTGTGCTGCGCTGGGCGCTTGTCGAGCGACGACAGGGGAAGCGAAAAGAAGGGCGGCGAGGATGATTGCGACGATTCTATTGGTGGCTTTGAGCGTCATCGCGCTGAACTCCCTGGTGGAAACGACGCGGCGTCGCCCTTCAATTCCTGTCGGCGGCATTCGATGTTTCTTTAAGGGGCTTGCCGGAAATGCATATCGAAGTCGAGATGTGGACCGGAAGCTCAGTAAGCAATTGCCGACATAAATAGCAGGGGGCGCCCATACAGGAGATCCGGCGTATCGTGTCC
>NZ_JBFUJE010000612.1:0-2169 GCF_056401535.1 Luteibacter sp. P4_E6
CTGCAGGATCTTGCCGATGAATACGGTGTTTCCGCCGAACGCATCCGCCAGATCGAAGCGAACGCCATGAAAAAGATGCGCGTCGCCATCGCCGCCTGAGTGCGTCGTTGGGCGTAAGATCCGGAACGGCCCCCCTGGTGGGGCCGTTTTCCGTTGTTCCCCCTACGGAGTGCAGAGGATGCCCAGGGCACTGGTCATCGAAGATGATGAAGTCACCGCTCGCGACATCGTCGCGGAGCTGGGTGCGCACGGCCTAACGGCCGAGTGGGTGGCCAATGGGCGCGACGGTCTCGCGCGTGCCCTTGAAGATGGCTTCGACATCATCACCCTCGACCGCATGCTTCCGGGCATGGACGGGATCGACGTGGTGCTTGCTCTTCGCGAGCGCTCCGTGGACACGCCCGTGCTGATGATCAGCGCCTTGTCCGATGTGGACGAACGCGTCCGCGGCCTGCGCGCCGGCGGCGACGATTACCTGACCAAGCCTTTCTCGCCGGACGAACTGGCCGCACGCGCGGAAGTACTGCTGCGCCGTCGGCAACCCAATGCAAACAGCAACCGGCTGCGGGTTTCCGATCTCGAGCTCGACCTTGTGCGTCACAACGCGCTGCGCAATGGACAGCCGCTGACCCTGTTACCTACCGAATTCCGCCTGCTCGAATTCCTGATGCGCAACGCCGGCCAGGTGGTCACGCGCCAGATGATCTTCGAGCACGTGTGGGGTTTTCATTTCGATCCGGGTACCAACGTGATCGACGTCCATATCGGCCGCCTCCGTCGAAAGATCGACGGCGCCGGCCAGGTGCCGCTCATCCGTACGGTGCGCGGCTCGGGGTATGTCATTGCGCCCGCTGATTGATGCCTGGCGTTCCGCCACGTCGCGCCTGATCCTGATCTACGGCGCGCTTTTCGCCATCTGGTGCGTGGTGCTGCTGGGCGTCGTCCAGTGGGAAGCCTCGCGCTACCTGTCCAACGTCGTCGACGGCATGCTCGCCGCGCGCATCCACTATCTGGAAACCTCCGATCCGCGCCGGCTCCCCGCGACGGTGGAGGCGGCCAGCCAGATCGATGTCCAGGGCTACATGTGGGTCGGCCTGTTCGACCCGCAGGGCAGGCGCATCGCCGGCAACATCGAAAGTGTGCCGGCCGAGCTCACCGACGAAGACATGGTCCAGTCGATACGCGCGAGCCTCGTGGATCCCAAGCGCAATACGCCCACGCGCGCTCGTGGCGTCACGCGCGTGCTGCCCAATGGCGATCGGCTGGTCGTGGCCAAGGAGAGCACGACGATCGACGGCGTAGGCGCGATCATTCGCCGTGGCCTGCTCTGGGGGCTTTCTCTGACCCTCATCCCCGGTGTACTCGGCGGCATCCTCATCGCCCGTGGACCCGCGCGTCGCATTCGTGCGATCCAGCAGGCGATGGAGCCGATCCGCGAGGGCGACCTCAGCGTGCGCCTGCCCGTGACACGTGGCGGCGACGAGGTCGACCTTCTCGCATCCACCGTGAACACGACACTGGGTGAGATCGAACGCCTGCTGGGCGAAGTGAAGGGCGTCACCGACAACATCGCCCACGATCTCCGCACCCCGCTCACCCGGATGCGCACGCGTCTCCATCGCTTGCAGCAGCAGTTCGACGGCAAGCCGGAAGGCGACCAGCTGGACGCCTGCGTGGCCGAGATCGACACCGTGCTGTCACGCTTCCGCGCCCTGCTAAGGGTTTCTGAACTCGAAGACCGCCAGCGCAGCGCGTGTTTTGAAACGCTCGATCTGGGCGACGTCCTCCGCAACGTCCACGAGTTCTACGCCCCGCTGGCTGAAGACCGCAGCCAGGTGTTCGAACTCGAGGTGGGCCGGCTGCCGCCACTGCGCGGTGACCCGCAGTTGATGTTCGAAGCCTTCGCCAATCTCGTCGGCAACGCCATCAAGTTCACGCCCGACGGCGGTGCTGTCCGCCTGGTGGCCAGTACCGACCCGACGGGTGACGCGCGTATCGATATCGCCGATACCGGGCCTGGAATCCCGCCCAACGAACGGGAAGCGGTGTTTCGCCGGTTCTACCGGAGCGATGAGACGCGCGCAAAGCCGGGCTGTGGCCTGGGCCTTGCCATCGTCAGCGCCATCGTGCGCCTGCACGGGTTCTCGCTGTCGGTGGGTGGAACCGAGA
>NZ_JBFUJE010000613.1:0-2167 GCF_056401535.1 Luteibacter sp. P4_E6
CATTGATGGTGACACATCCGACCAAGGCAATGGCAGCAGACGTAACGATTCCAATCAGTGCTTTATGCATCATTGTTAACTTCCTTTCTAATGATCATCGTACCACCGGTCCACCACCTTCCGTGGCCGCCTGCAAGCGCCTTACCAGGGTCGGCCAGTCGACCTCCCGCTGATGGCCCACCACCGTGAGGCGCGGCAAGCCGCTGCCTTCGACGATAGTGTAGCCATCCTTCGCATTGCCCAGCCCACCCATGGAACACACGTCGCCCTTGAGCACACAGGTCAGCCCGATGCGCTTGTAGCCGAACGTCTTGAAGATCTTCAGCACGGTGCCCTGAATACCGCCCGCGATACCACCGCCGCCGACGGCGGTGAGATTGTTGACGGCCTTCTGACTGATCCGGCCACCGTCGTTCGCCGTGAAACTGGCTTTGAAGGCAGCCGGTTTCCAGGCGACAAGACGGAGACCGGTCAACGCACCGTCGAGACGCCCGGTGATGCTGCCAAAGTCGAACACCGAGGTGAGCAGTGCGAGATCGAGCTGGCGCAGCGCGATGTCGCCGGTGAGAACCGGAGCATTCCCAAAGGGTTGCGAGACAGTCATGCGAGTGATGTCAACGAAGCCGTCGAAGACGTTGAGCGAAAGGCCACCCCCCATCTCCATGCGGTCGTCCACGTAGCGCATCGAAGGTATGGCGCCACCGATGGTGCCCTTGAACTCAGGCCAGCCAAGCGCGCGGCATAGCGCCCCCATGTCGATCTGGGTCAGCGCCAGCGACGTCTGCAGGCGCTCACCGCTCGCCGCCGCCGGCTTCCAGGCCAGACTCTGCACGCGGAGCTGTCCGTCGAGGACAGGAATGGCAAGTGGCTTTTCCAGCGTCAGTGCGCCGCCGCGGCTGCGCCAGTTTGCGTCGGCGGCGCCGTTGGGAATCCGATAGACCTGCAGGGCACGCCATCCGAGCTTCGTCGCCGGGCGGTCGCCCTTGGCGCTCCAGTCCAGAGCACCATGCAAGCCCGAGACGCCAAGGCGGCCCTGGGCGAGTGATAGATCGAGGCCGCTGGTCTGCAGCGCAAACGCCGTCAGGCCACCCGCGTCGAGGCTGACCTGCCCGCTGATCTCGCCCGCGCCGACCAGCTCATCGATACCCAGGCTACGCAGCCATCCCTTGCCGTAACGGTCATAGGCGGCGGGAAGACGCGCGTTGAAGTGGTCCAGCTGGAGCTGCGCCAGGTCACCGTTCGCGTTGAAGCCCAGTTCGCCCTCCAGCTGCAGTGCATCCGGATCCGTCAGTCGCAGACGCGGTATCGACAGGATGCCTTTCTGGGAACGCGTCGCGAGCGACAGCTGCACGGCATGCGCGGGCAAGGCGGCGTATAGCGGGCCTAGGAGGATTTCGCCACCGCGCAGGCTGGCATCGAGGTCGATCGAGGTGCTGCCAGCATGGCTGTCGATGCCCAGCCTCCCGCTTCCCGAGAGTTTCTGCCCGGCAAGTTTGCCGCCCGGGCTGTCGAAACCCATCCCGTCAAGGGCGAACTGGCCGCCGGCCTGTATGCCGCTGTCGAGGAGATCGAGGGCAAGATCCGCGTCGACACGGCCGGTGGTGGTGTGACCCGACCAGACGGTGGACAGCAGGCCATTGAGCCATCCGGCCGGCAGGCCCTTCAGGGTGATCTGGGCGTGGGTGGTCTGATCGATCGGCAAAGCAATCCTGGCGCTCCCCTTGTCCTGGGTTACCGAGAGCTCGAGCGTGTTGGCCGATTCGTCGGCGACCATGTGCAGGCGCGCATTCGTCAGTGCGCCGCCTGGCGCGCCCTTCAGCCGAAGCGCGCCGTCGAAGACCCAGCGCCCGAGCTCGTCGCGATCAAGCCCTCCGTCGAGGGCCACGCCCAGCTTCTGCCAGCCCATGGCGGGCATATCGGCCTGCCTGGCTGACAGCGTGATCTGCAACCCTTGTCCGCCTGGTGCCGCATTTATGTCGGCCTCCATGCCGGTCATGGCCACCCCGGGCAAGGACAGGCTATCGGCACCAACGGAAACGCCCGCGCAAACGCTTCCCGATCCCGCGAACAAGGCGCAGGCGACAAGAATGAGGACGAGCGTGCGGGTTGATACGGCGAGCATGCTCGGCCATTCTGCCAAACTCAGATGAACGACACGGAACGTTGC
>NZ_JBFUJE010000614.1:0-2165 GCF_056401535.1 Luteibacter sp. P4_E6
GCTCAAAGCCGGCGACTACATCGGCATGGCGCTCCTTGCTGTCTTCCTCGGATGCCTTGAATACACCTTGGAAGAGGGTCCGCGTTGGAACTGGGTTGAAGACGACGTCATCCGCACCACCGCGTGGATAACGGCCATCTCTGGCGTGCTGTTCATCTGGCGCGGTCTTGCTGCCGCAAATCCCATTGTCGACTTGCGCGCACTCAAAAACCGGRACTTTGCCCTTGGCTGCTTTTTCTCCTTCGTCACCGGTATTGGCCTCTTTTCTACCATTTATCTCACGCCACTGTTTCTGGGACGCGTGGAAGGCTATAGCGCGCTGCAGATTGGCCAGGCCATTTTTTCGACCGGCGTGTTCCAAATCCTAACCATTCCGTTGTACTCGTTCCTCGCCAACCGCGTCGACTTGCGTTGGCTCGTCATGGTTGGGCTCGCGATTTTTGCCTTGTCGATGTTCGAGTTCACGCCCATCACCCACGAGTGGAGCAAGTCCGAACTGCTGTTTCCGCAGGCGCTTCGTGGAATTGGCCAGCAGCTGTCCATCCCGCCAACCGTCACATTGACCCTCGGTGGTCTTGCGCCGAGCCGACTCAAGCTTGCTTCTGGCCTCTTTAACCTCATGCGGAATCTCGGTGGCGCAATAGRCATTGCCGGGTGCGCGACCATCCTGACTGACCGAACCAACCTGCATTTTTATCGGCTCGCTGAACATCTCAACCCGACGAACGAGGCGATGAACACTTTTCTTGCCAGTGCACCGGGGTCGACTGATGGCATCCCATCCTCCGCCGCGCTTGAAAGTCTCTGGCAACTCACGTTCCGTGAGGCACAAACGCTGACTTACAGCGATGCCTTCTTCGCCATCATGGTGTGCTTTGTGATTGCAACGGTCATGGTACCGCTCATGCGCAAAGTCGCCGCCCCGACAGGACCCTCCGCCGATGCGCACTAAAATTCTCTTTGCCGCCCTGACTGTCGCTCTCACAGGGTGCACCGTCGGACCCGACTACGTTCGCCCCGACGTCAACACCGCTACGTCCTTCCATAACGACGTCGTGATGCAATCCAGGCAGGCGCCGCCGGCCCCCACGCTCGATACATGGTGGGATGGCTTCAAAGATCCGGAACTTTCCACCATCGTCCGGCGCGTCATGGCCGAAAATCTCGACCTCGCTGCCTCCCAGGCTCGCGTTGAGCAGGCGCGGGCTGTGGCCCAGCACGCCAAAGCCGATCGCATGCCGCAAGGCAGCTTTGATGGCGACATCGCCCGCCAGCGTCAATCGGTCAAGAGCCCGCTTGGGAAGGTTGCCAGCAACCTTCCCGGGTATGACCGCCAGCAGACGATTGAAGACGTCGGTGCCGGTGCCAGCTGGGAGCTCGATCTTGCCGGCGGTCTACGCCGTGGTGAAGAAGCGGCCAGTGCCGAATACCAGGCAGCGGAAGCAACACACGTCGGCGTCCGGGTGTCGCTTGCCGCTGAAGCGGCCGATGCATACTTTCGTGTGCGCGGCGCCCAAGCGCGCATTGCGATTGCCGAAGATCAAATCAAGAACGAGCAGGGCCTCGTCGACCTTGTCCGCCTGCGGGGCGAGGGTGGCGTCGGCACCATCCGCGAGACAGCCCAGTCGGAAGCCTTGCTCCTGCAGGCGAAGGCAACCATTCCGCCGTTGCGAATCGAGCTCGAGACGCAACTCAACAGGTTAGACGTGCTGATGGGCGTCGCACCAGGAACCTATGCCGCCGAAATCAAGGCCGCAGCAGTGGACTACACGGTGCCGGGGGTCGAAACGGCCGGCGGCCCTGCCGCCTTGCTCCGCCGCCGCCCCGACGTCATTGCGGCCGAACGAGAGCTCGCCGCGAGTAACGCAAAAATCGGTGTGGCGCTCTCCGAGTACTACCCTTCAGTGTCGCTCTCGTCCGTGCTCGGATTCAGCGCATTAGGCGGCAAGTTGCTCAACTCGGGCGCATTTCAGCCGCAGGCTGCCCTTGGTGTCCATTGGCGGTTGTTTGATTTCGGACGCGTCGACGCCGAGGTCAAGCAAGCGCGCGGTGCCAACGCAGAGGCGCTTGCGAGGTACAAGGGTTCCATGCTGCGTGCAACGGAAGATGTTGAAGATGCACTGGTGTCGCTCACCGAGCTCGAAAGCCAGCACGCACTGCTGGAT
>NZ_JBFUJE010000615.1:0-2163 GCF_056401535.1 Luteibacter sp. P4_E6
GTCGAGATCGGCGAGGTCGCGGCTAAGCGCATGGTCCAGCGACGCGATCACTTCGGCCAGTGCCGCCTGGCCTCCGAGGGTGCACCTGAGCGCCTCGATGTCGACGTCCGGCACGCGTCGTGGCATCGAAAAGGTTATTTCGACGATGACGCGCGTACCGAAGTCGGCGCCCGACTCGATCTGGAGCCGACCGCCAAGGTGCGCGAGGGTGGCGGCGGGTATGAGGAATTTCGGATCGCTGGCCGTCGTGGCTTCGCCATCATCGGCGACGGTGAGATGCACCGTCTGRCTGGTCCGTGTCTCGCCCACGAGGTCGACTTGCAGGGCGGCGTAGCCACCTGCGGCGACATCGATCGCACGCTCCAGCAGGTAACCGACGACGCCTCCCAGTTCATCCATCGCACCCGTCAGATCGGGCGCCACGGCAGGGTCCACGTCCAGTTCCAGTGTCGTTTGGCGGGCGCGGGCCAGGGGGGCATAGCGACGACCGAGGTGGGCGAGTAGCGCGGGCAGGTCATCGATCGCGCGGTGCCGACGGAATCGGGAAACAAGGCGTCCGAGTCGTCGCAAGAGGCACGCGAATGCGTGTCGCGAGCTTGGCGTACGCGGGTGCGATGTGCTCAACTTCGCGCCCCGTAGGTGGCGCCCCGGAAACGCTTGCCACGGTAGGGACCGCACATCGGGAAAGGATCACTCATGGTGTACCGCGTTATCCTGGCCGACGATCACCCCGTCGTGCTTAAAGGCCTCAGCCTGGCGTTGGCAAAAGACGGTCTCGCGACCATTGTCGGCGAAGCGCAATCGCCCGACGAACTGCTCGCGCTGCTTGGTGAAGTGGCTTGCGATGCACTGATCACCGACTTCAGCATGCCCGCGCCGGGTCGCGACGGCCTGGCGCTGCTCGCCGACGTGCGCGCGCGCTTTCCCGAGATGCCGGTGATGGTCATCACGACGCTGGCCAACCCGGCGCTTTACCGCGAAATCCTTGCGACGGGTGTACGCGGCTTGATCGGCAAATCCGGCGATGCACGGGAAATTCCGGAGGCGCTGGTGGAGATCGTGTCGAACCATGTCTACCTCGGATCATCGGTACGGGCGTTACTCGGTGCACCGCCGGGCACGCCGATGGGAAAGTCGGGAACCCTGGCAGACCTGTCACCACGAGAGTTGACCATCCTTCGCCTGTTCGCCGGCGGCAACAGCGTGACGGACATCGCCCGGGAAACCGGGCGGGGCCTGTCGACCATCAGCCAGCAGAAGACCAATGCGATGCGCAAGCTCGGACTCGAGACGGACGCGGAGATCTTCGAGTACATCGATCGGTTGCGACTCTAAGACGCTTGGGCGAGGGACCGCCGTGACGATAGCGGCAGGACAACGCCCGGACCATGGAAGAATTCTGAAAACGTTGACAACCCATCACATGTCGCGGCCTACAATGGCGAGTCGAGGTGCCGCGTGGGCACCGTCCAAGGAGATAGCATCGGTGAGCGCCAAGATCAGTCCGTTCGCGGGCAAGCCCGCGACAGAAGTTCCGTCGGTCGACATCGCTGCGCTCCTTGCCGCCTACCACGATCTGCGGCCGGACCCTTCGGTCCCCGAGCAGCGCGTGGTGTTCGGCACGTCCGGTCACCGAGGTTCCTCCTTCGATCGCTCGTTCAACGAGTGGCACGTCTGGGCCGTGGTGCAGGCTATCTGCGAGTACCGGGCGCAGGCGGGTATCGACGGTCCTCTCTTTGTCGGCATCGACACCCACGCGCTGTCCGGGCCCGCCTACGAGAGCACCCTCGAGGTGCTTGCCGCGAACGGCGTCCAGGCGCTTGTGTCGACGGCCGGCGAGTTCACGCCGACGCCTGCCGTGTCGCATGCCATTCTTGCGTTCAATCATGGGCGCGACCGCGGCAAGGCCGATGGCATCGTGATCACGCCGTCACATAACCCGCCCGAAAGCGGCGGCATCAAATACAACCCTCCCCATGGCGGTCCCGCGGACACCGATGCCACCTCATGGATCGCTGCGCGTGCGAACGTGCTGATCGAGGGCGATATTCGCGACGTGAAGCGCTTTACGTTCGCACAGGCGCGGCAGGCCGCCACGACGCGCGAGTACGATTTCCGCGAGCGCTACGTAGAAGACCTGGGCGACGTGCTCGACCTCGAGGT
>NZ_JBFUJE010000616.1:0-2162 GCF_056401535.1 Luteibacter sp. P4_E6
GGATGATGTCCATCAAGTGATACGGGACAATGACCGCTGGTTGGAGCGCAGCAATTCGGGCGTTACGGGTATCTGGGATATCAAGAGTCCCTACGACGGCGTAGCTACCACAAGCTGGCGAACCGACCCGGTGACTTCCGCCCGGAATGTGCTGCAGATCGACAAAATCGTATTCCCGGTGGACGTTGACATCGATTGCTCGACGCTGCGAACCGGCAATGCCACGGAACTCAAGATCAGGCCAGTCAAGGGAACGAAGCCGCTGAAGGCCATCGCTGTCTACGCTGGATCATGGTCGACCTGCGCCATCCTCGACGATCACAGTGCCCGCTGCTGGGGCTCCGAACTCGGCCTGATGGAGGGGAAAATTCCCGTGCCCGGTGTGACGGCCATGGGCGGGCTCAACGGAAACGAATGCGTGATTGCCCAAGGCGGCGAGGTCACTTGTTGGGCCGACAGCAACGTGGTTCTCGAGACACCACGCAAGATTCCCGGCCTGGCCCACGTCAAGAGCCTTGGCAAGGGAACAGCACTGTGCGGCATTAGGGACGACAACAGCCTGTTTTGCACCGACGCGAAAGGCCATGTGGGCGCCATCCCAGGAGTGCCTTCTGCCATCGATGTGGCGAGCGATACCACTTACGGTGCCAGGCACTGTGCCGTGGTACCCGGTGGGGACGTCGTCTGCTGGGGTGACCTTGCGACTCACAACCCGGGCGGCGAGGAGGAAGCCCTCGTCAAGAGCGAACCGCCTACGCGTGTTTCCTTCGTACACGATGCGGTGAAGGTCGTTGGAAGCGACTGCGCCCTGCTGCGAGATGCATCGATCACCTGTTGGCAATACCGCCCCGATAGCGAGGCGGTCGCCATCCTCCCAAGGAAAACAGCGCCGCTGACCGGCTTTCGCGATATCGCCAGTGGCGGTGACACATGCGGCGTGCTCACAGATGGCAGGGTCAAGTGCCGGCTGTTCGATCGCCCGGTCCTTATTCCTGGCGTTGAACACGCCATCGCGATCAGTGTCGGCGTGGACCAGGGCTGCGCCGTCATCGAAGGGGGTGGTATCCGCTGCTGGGGACAAAACGGATATGGCACCCTGGGCAGTCTCGCGAATCGGGGTGCTCCCACCTACGACGACTCGCAATACGCTTCTCATGCACCCATCGGATTCGTGAACTTTCGTGAAGAGGGTCAGTAACGGGCGTGGAAGGGAACCTAATGAAGAAAACACGAATCTCAGCCACGATCTTCTTGATCACGTTCCTCGGCGTGACGCTCTCCACTTTCGCGTCGGAATCTGCTGGAAGTTCCGCAGTTGACGGCGCTTTTCTGACATTGAGCTTGGATGTCGTGCACGGTCACACGGCTTACCGCTCCTTCGAGACTACCCCGCGTACCCGCAAGACCTTCTCCGAGATCTGCGCGAAGGGTAAAGACGTCTGGGTCAATAATCGGAAGACGTCGTGTGTCAGATCCGAGGTACTTGACGAGGGCAAGGGCATCGAGGTGGACGTCGCCGCGGCTCCGCCAACTTCTCCAGAGTCGTACTTTCTCGTCTCCGCGTATCYTTCAACGTCAATGGAGCTTCGAGCCCTGTCGAACGACGAGAGGCTGGCACTTACGCGATCCCTGGAGAACGGAGATGCCGGGTCGCCGAAGACAAAGATAACGAGCAGCACCCTGATCCGCGCGAGAGCTGTCTCCGGTGGCGGCCGCGTATATCTGTTTGTTGCGACCGGTCAGGACCGCGAGGGTAACCGTCTCACTCACGTGTTTGCCCTCACCGCCGGAAAGGCGCGTTTTCTTGGTGAGCTGCCTGACTGGCCAGACAAAGTCGTTGATCTCGGTCGAAAGGGTCTCGTGTGGGCCATCCTGAATAAGTCGGGTGACGCACGAGTCATCCAGGTGCTATCCCTTTGGCCGTCGATCGCGCCCGAAATGTACGCCGGTGAGGGTGGTTGAGTACCAGCCGCGCTTACTCCGGCGCCTTTGCCGGCACGAACGGCGATACCGGGTCACTCGCCGGGAACGTTTCTTCCAGCGCCTGGTCCTGGTTGTCGCTGGCCTTGTCCTTACGCGATTTCTTTTCCTCAGCCGTTTCCGGATGCGAGGGTTGACCGTGGTCGGGGTGGTTTACGTCCTGGCGGTCGTGGGTCATGGCA
>NZ_JBFUJE010000617.1:0-2158 GCF_056401535.1 Luteibacter sp. P4_E6
CGCCCCAGCCACGCGATACCTCCTCCTTCAGGAAGCGGTTCTCGCGCTGGACCACCTGCATCGTCAATGCACGCGTTACAGCCATCTCGATGGTTTCCATCTCGAACGGCCGGATGACGTAGTCGGCCGCACCGACCTTCATTGCTGCAACGGCGGTCTCGATCGTCCCGTAGGCGGTCATGACGATGACCGGAATATCGTTATCGGCGTCACGCAACGCCGTAAGGAGACCGATACCGTCCAGTCGGGGCATGCGCAGGTCGGTCAGAACGAGATCGAACGAACCGGATTCGATTTTCGCGAGAGCTTCCTTGCCGTCACCAGCCTGTTCGACCTCGTGTCCCATGGACTTGAGGGAGAGTTCGAGGATGCGACGCATCTTCGCCTCGTCGTCAACCACAAGAATCCGTTTCGTCGTCATGTCCGAGGCTCTTGATGTTTGAAACAAAGGTTGAAGGAAGCACCACCCCAGGCGCTTTCACCGACCGACAAGGTGCCACCGTGCGCCTGTACGATCTGCTGCACGATGGTCAGGCCGAGGCCGATACCGCCTTCCCTGCGGCTGAAGAAGGGATCGAAGACGTGCTCCCGAAACTCGAGAGGCACGCCAGGACCGTCGTCAGCGACGCTGATCCACAGCGCATCTTCATCACGATGGGTACTGACTCGCACGCGTCCCCCATCGCCCACGAACGACAGCGCGTTCAGGATCAGGTTCAGAAAGACCTGCATGATCTGCTCGCGATCGCAGCTGATTACCACGTCACCGCCATCGGCCTGCCTCGATAGCGTTACGCCGGCGCGCTCGACGCGGGATTCCAGCAAGGCGAGGACGCTGTCGACGATCTCGAGAACGTCGTGTGACATGAAATGCGGCGGATTTGGCCGGGCGCATTCGAGCAATAGCGTCACAAGGCGGTTCAGCCGTTCGGTTTCGCTGAAGATGAAACCGATCAGTTCGCGCTGCCTGTCATCGAGGTCGGGTTCCCTTTGGAGAAGCTGTGCCGAGCTGCGCAGGATCCCCATCGGGGTGCGAACCTCGTGCGCCATGATCGCCGCCATCTCGCCGACAACGGCCAGCTTGCCGGCGCGGACGACCTGCTCGCGCGACTGCTCGAGCGCCCGGATCATGTCGGTATACGCCCGATGGAGCTCGTCGACTTCGGCGGTGGCGCCGGCGGGTATTGCCGGAAGTGACGGCTGTCCCTGGCGGAAGCCACGTGTGAACTCCGTGAGCGAAACGATCGGAGAGACAATGCGGTCAGCCAGGCGCGACGAGATCCACAGCCCGGCCAACAGGGTGACCGTGAGCACGCCCACCATGGCCCAGAGCAGTGCCCAGATGGGACCGAACGACACCGTCGTTGGTTCGATCATGAGGGTATGCCAACCCAGGCCTTCAAAAGGCGGCGACCCGTCGGACGTCGCCACCCCGACGAGAAGCGCCCCGTACCCCAGGCCGTCCCCCTCATGGACATAAGACGTGGCACCCCTGACGGGCAGATCCCACTGCGCCAGACGAAGCTGCCTTAGGTCTGGCTTAGCACGCAGCGACGCTGAGGCCCCGAGCACGTGGCCGTCGTGATCGACCAGTAGAAGCCCCCGCGTGCCACGATTCACGGCGCCGTCGAGCAGGTCCTGCACGGCGCGCCAGTCGAGGAACGCGTAGAGGTAGCCGATCGTGCCCTCGCCGAAAGCATTCGGAATGGGACTTCGCAATACGATCGCGCTCGTACCGAGCGCTCCGGAGGCCAACGTCACTGAAATCGTATCGAGACCCTGGCCGGGAACCGTCTGCCAACCGGAAAGGCCCGGTGCGTTGCCGCCGATATAAGAGGCCTCACTCGCGGCCACGACCCTTCCCTGCGCGTCGGTGCATAGCAGCACGTCGTAGACCTGGTCCTGGCCGGCCCGCAGGTTGGAGAGAAAGTTGGATAGCCGCTTGTCGACATCCTTCACCCGGATGTCCTGCATGACTTCGAGGCCCCGCCAGACACGCATGTTCTCGACATGGGAAAACAAAAAGGTATCGATGCGCTGCATCATTGCGGTGGCGCCGAAGCGAAGATTTCCTGCGATCTCGGATTGCAGGGCGCTCCGGAACTGGAAGAACGACAATGCACCGACCACGGTCATCGTGCCGAGCATGGTCCAGAAC
>NZ_JBFUJE010000618.1:0-2149 GCF_056401535.1 Luteibacter sp. P4_E6
TTGCCGGCCACCGCCGCCTGGGCGGCGTGCGCGTCGCGACGGGCGACGCGATAGGGCAGGTCGTCGGACTTGCCGTTGCGGTATTGCATGGCGATGCGCTGCAGGTAGCGCCCGTAGGCCAGCAAGGCGTCGGCCACCACCTCTTCAAGGCGGCGTACGCGCCAGTCGGGCAGGACGAAGCGGATGGCCACGGCGGCGACGATAGCGCCCAGCAGGGTATCCAGCAGGCGCGGGCCGATGGCGTCGTAGCCCGCGCCGACGCGATCGAAGCAGAGCAGGACGAACAGCGTGATCACGGCGGTGGYCAGGGCGTAACGTCGCAAGCGGAAGGCGAAGAAGCCGGCACCGGTCGCGACGAGTACCGGCAGGCGCCAGTCTCCCCCGGGCAGCAGGCGAAGCATGGCCCAGCCGGCCACAAGTCCCACGGTGGTGCCGATCACGCGCTGGACGAGTCGACGGCGGGTGCTGCCGTAGCTGGGTTGGCAGACGAAGAGTGTGGTCAGCAGGATCCAGTAACCGTGGGTGGGGTGCAGCGCGAGCATGAGCAGGTATCCACCGAGCATTCCGGCGCCAAGGCGTACGGCATGACGGAAGTGCATCGAGCGCCGGTTGAGCCGGATGCGCACGCGGGCGATGGCGTCTTTCAATGACGACGGCTCGTTGCTTTGCAGCGAGGTGTCCATGTCCTGCGGCAGGTTGCCTTCGTCTTCGATGGCCGCTTGCAAGCGTTCCATGTTGTCCATCAAGGCGGAGAGCGCGTCGTCGACGGCCTCATCGGGCGGATCGCTGCGGCGGCGGTAGGCGATGGCTTCGCGGAGGTCGTCGAGTGCGGCTCGTGGTAGCGCGATGGAGCCGAGCGGCGCGATACGTCGTATGGCGTCGGCTCGCTCGCGACAGGCAATGGCCTGCAGTCGCAGCAGGCGGCCGAATCGAAACATCAGGTCGCTGTGGTAGAGCGCGTCCGCGAGTTCATCATAGGGATAGTGCGAGGAGCTGATGCGTTCGTGGATGTCCTGGGCGACGAAGAACATCGCCAGCCGTGCCGCGCTGCGTCCCCGCGGTTGGCGCCGGCCGATACGGTCGATCAAGGCGGTGCGCGCACCGGTCAGGGCTTCGACGGTGCGCAGGTTGCGTTTTGAAAACGCGATGTCGAGTGCGTCGCGGTCGAGGCCGTGCACCGGTTCGAACAGCGCCGCCTTGGCTTCGACGAGCGCGGCGAGCGACTCGAACAGGCGCGCCAGTGAGTGGCGCACGGCACGTTGTGGCGCGAGCGCGCTCCATATCAGCGAGAGCAGGCCGTACCACGCGGCACCGGCGAGGATCGCCAGCGTGCCTTCGTTGCCTGTGCCGGCCGCGGCGGCATCGGAGGCGATCATGGTGTAGACCGAAAGGATGAGCGTCGCCGTCGCGATCGTGGCGTAGCGCCCGCTGGCGGCGCCAAGCATCACGAGGATGAAGGTACCCAGTGGCAGGGCGATGGCGAAGAGGACGGGTTGGCCGATCAGGGCCTTTACCCCGGCGGCGGCAGCGGCGAAGCAGAGCAGGGTGACCACGAGGCCGCGCAGCCGACCGCGCCAGGCGTCGTCGGTCTCGGCAAGGGCGCAGGCGATGGCGCCGAGCAGGGCGGGGACGATGGCGCTGGCGGGGCCGATGAGGGTGCACCAGGCGGTGATGCCCGATAGCGCGAGGAAGGTGCGCAGGACGTCGGCGAAGCGGTCGGATTCGGCGAGGTGGCGTAGGGAGGGCATGGCCTTACTTTAGCGTTACTGCGTCGTCGCGCTGTAGCGATCGCCGATGAATCGGCTCCTACACGAGCATGTCAACAAAGGCCGCCGTTCACCGCAAGCACCTGCCGCGTGATGTAACCCGCCTCAGGACTGACCAGAAACCGCACGGCCGCCGCCACTTCTTCCGGCGTGCCGGTGCGTTCCATCGGGATGACTTTCAGGATCTGTTCGACCGGCACATCGGGGTCGAGCATGTCCGTGTCGATCAGCCCCGGTGCCACGCAGTTCACCGTGATCTTGCGCTTGGCAAGCTCCACGGCGAGTGCCTTGGCTGCGCCGATGACGCCGGCCTTCGACGCGCTGTAATTCACCTGCCCGCGGTTACCGATCATGCCGGAGACCGACGTGATGCAGACGATGCG
>NZ_JBFUJE010000619.1:0-2139 GCF_056401535.1 Luteibacter sp. P4_E6
CGTCAGGCCGACGTTCTTGAAGTCGCCACGCAGCTTACCCTCGCCGACGACGAGGACGCGATCGCTCACGCCGAGCACCTCAGGCATYTCCGAGGACACCATGATGATCGCGACGCCCTTGGCGGCCAGTTCGAACATGAGTTTATAGATGTCGTACTTGGAGCCGACATCGACGCCACGGGTGGGCTCGTCCAGGATCAGGACCTTGGGCCCGGGCAGCAGCATCTTGGTCAGCACGGCTTTCTGCTGATTGCCGCCGGAGAGGCCCATGATGGCAAGCTCCGGACTGGCCGTCTTCACGCGAAGGCGCTTGATCTCGGCGTCGACCACCTGCAGCTCGGCCTGGCGGTCGATCTGACCGGCATGCGCGTAATGCGAGAGGGTCGCGAGGGTGATGTTGTCGCCCACGCCCAACAACGGAACGATACCCTGGCGCTTGCGGTCTTCAGGCACGAGCGAGAGACCGGCCTTGATCGCCTGCTCTGGGCTCTTGATCTTGATCGGCTTGCCTTCGAGGACCAGCTCGGCCTCGTAGCGACCCGGATAGGCGCCGAAGATCGCGGAGACGAGCTCGGTACGGCCTGCGCCCACAAGACCGGCGATGCCGAGGATTTCGCCCCGCCGAAGCTGGAAGGAAATATCGTCCACGCGCTTGCGGTTCGGGTTGGCGAGGTCCCAGCAGGTGACGTGCTTCGCTTCGAAGATCACATCACCGATGTCGTGATCCACCTTCGGGAACAGGTTCTCGATATCGCGGCCGACCATCGCGGTGATGATCGAATGCGTGGTCATCTCGCTCATCGGCTTGGTGACGATGTGCTTGCCATCGCGGATCACGGTGACGGTATCGCAGACGCGCGCCACTTCCTCGAGCTTGTGCGAGATGTACACGCAAGCAACGCCATCGTGCTTGAGGTCCTCGATGATCRCCAACAGCGTGTCGGTCTCGGAGGAGGTCAGCGATGAGGAGGGCTCGTCGAGGATGAGCAGACGTGCATTCTTGGCCAGCGCCTTGGCGATTTCGAACAGCTGCTGGTAGCCGCCGCCGTAGTTCATCACGGGTGCCGCGACGTTGACGTCCTTCAGCTTGAGCCGCGCAAGCAAGGCATCGGCTTTCGCATACATCGCGTCGTAATCCATCACACCGCCGAACTTGCGGATCTCGTTGCCGAGAAAAATATTCTCGGCAACGGAGAGCTGCGGAACCAGCATCAGCTCCTGGTGGATGATGACAATGCCGGCCGCCTCGCTGTCACGCACGGATGCCGCGCGCAGGGGCTTGCCGTCAAAAAGAATTTCGCCTTCCCAGGTACCGTAGGGGTACACGCCGGAGAGGACTTTCATCAGGGTCGACTTGCCGGCGCCATTCTCGCCGCACAGGCCGACGCACTCGCCTGGCCGCACAGCCAGGTCGATGCCATTGAGYGCGCGTACGCCGGAAAATTCCTTGACGATATTGCGCATCTCGAACAGGTATTCGCTCACCGATATTTCCTTTGGCAGGACGACGCCCCGCCATCAGGCGGGGCGTCGTCGATCTTACGCCTAACGCTAGCTTACGGGCCGACCTGCGCCTGGGTGTAGAAGCCGTCCTTCACCACGAGGTCGACGTTCTGCTTGGTCAGMAGGGTCGGGGTGAGCAGGATGGTGTTGATGTCACCCTTGCCGTTGTTCATCTTGGAGGTGAACTGCGGCGCGGTGCCCTGGGCCAGGTCGATGGCCAGGTTGGCGGCATCGGTGGCGATCGTCTTGATCGGCTTGTAGACCGTCATGGTCTGCGTGCCGGCCTTGATGCGCTTGATCGCGGCGAGATCGGCATCCTGGCCCGACACGGCCACCTTGCCAGCCAGCTTCTGGCCGGTCAGGGCGGCGATGGCGCCGCCGGCGGTGCCGTCGTTCGAAGCGACGATGCCCTGGATGTTGTTCTTGTTCGCGGTCAGCGCGTTCTCGATGATCGACTGCGCGTTCGAGGCAAGCCATTCGTTGGTCCACTGCTGGCCGACGATCTTGATGTCACCCTTGTCGACCAGCGGCTTGAGCACCTTCATCTGGCCCTCGCGAAGGATCTTCGCGTTGTTATCGGTCGGGGCGCCACCGAGCAGGAAGTAGTTGCCCTTCGGAGCCGCGTTGACCACGCCC
>NZ_JBFUJE010000620.1:0-2139 GCF_056401535.1 Luteibacter sp. P4_E6
GGTTTCAGGCTGATCGTGAGGATCGGCAGCGTCCGTGCTTCCGCACCTTCGATCGGCGCAGGAATCTCGCCGACTCGCACCGCCCCGCACGCAACATAGAACGCCTCGGCGTGCGGATCGGACTCGATATAGAGCCTCGAGGCACGAAGTGCCCTGGCGCGTTCGACCGCGTCGTTCAGCATGCTCCTGCCCCAGCCCTTCCCGATGAAGGCGGGCAAAAGCCAGAAGTGCTCGAGCCTGACCGCGCCGTCGGCCTGCCTCCGCAGCTGATAAAAACCCGCCAACGCGCCGTCGAGACGGGCCGTCATGGTCGGCCAACGTTCGATCCCGGTGGACGTGACCCTAAGGTCCGACGCCCACCGTTGCAGTTGATCCGACGAATACGGCCAGTACGATTTTGACGCGAAGGCGAGATCCGAGAGGATGGCTGCCTCGGATGCGCGCGCCTGTTCAAATGCAAGCATCCGGCAGCTCCGGGGGGCTAGGCGGTCACCTTACCCTCTACGCGCCTGATCAGCTCGTCCCACGCCGTCACGAAAGCGGCACCACCCTCGACCTGCAACTGGCTCGCCAGCGCGTTCACATCGAGGCCGCCTTCATTGGCCGTACGTCGCACGGCAGCGCCTTCATCACGGTCGAGGGCCACCTTGCCGGGCACCTTGCCGTGGTCGGCAAACGCGCGCAGCGTCGCGTCCGGCATGGTGTTGATAGTGTCCGGCGCCGCCAGCGCCGTAATGTAGAGCGTGTCGTCGGCTTCGGGATCCTTCACCCCCGTGCTGGCCCAGAGAAGGGTTTGTGGCATGGCTCCGGCCGAGGCCAGCGTCTTCCAGCGCTCGGAGGCGAGCACGCCTTGGTAGGCGTCCCAGACATCCGCCGCCACGGCAAGGCCGAGACGGTTGCGCAGGTCGGCACGCCCCTGCTTCGCCGCTGCCGCATCCCAGCGACTGACGAACACCGACGCCACCGAACGGACCTTGGGATCGAGACCGCCAAGGATGCGTCGCTCGATACCGCGCATATAGGCCTCCGCCACGGCCAGGTACTGGTCGCGGGAGAACAACAGCGTCACGTTGATCGCGATGCCCTCGAAGATCGCCTCCTCGATCGCGACGGCACCTTGCGGCGAGCCGGGAATCTTCACGAAGGCATTGGGGCGATCCATCTGCGCATGCAACCGTTGCGCCCAGTCCAGCGAGCCCTTCGCGTCGTTGAGAAGGTACGGCGACACCTCGATGGACACCCATCCGTCCATCCCGGATGTCTTCGCGTGGATCGGCGCGAAAAGGTCGGCGGCGCGACGAAGATCCTGGACCATGAGGCGGAACACGATTTCTTCAGGCGTTGCACCCGTTGCCCGCTCGCTGGCGATCTGGGCGTCGTAGTCCGAACCACCAGCCACCGCCTTGGTGAAGATGGAGGGATTCGAGGTCAGACCGGTGATCGAGAAGTCGCGTATGTACGTCTCGAGAAGACCGGTGTCGATCATGTTCCTGGAGATGTTATCCAGCCAAAGACTCTGGCCGAGTTCCTGGAGCTTCGCAGTCGCATTCATGGGCTGTCCCGATGGGGCAGCCCGCATGCCAGCCGGCTGCCAGGTAATGAACGACAGCGCCCATGGCCAGGCGCCGGGGTATTAGCCAGGGAACGCTAACGCAGGCCATGGGTGTCGTCTTGAAGAAACCTGTGTCGAGGACGCAACAGTCACGGCTGAGCGGGTTTCACCAGCTGTGAAAGCAAGACTTTATCCAGGCTCGCGGCCACGCCGACACTCCTGCCGGCGAGATTGGCGACCGTATAATGGACGGAGCTGCCCAGTACCTGTGCGGCCTCGGAGAGCGTCAGTCCGTAGTCCTGCGCTAGCCACTTGACCAGGCCGGTGGTTGCGGCCCGCGTCGCTTCGTCGATGGATCCGGCCTGCCCCAGCACCATGATCCGGGTCGGCGACTCGACGCGAGGCATCTGCACCGCTTTTCCTTTGATCACGTCGACGGAAACCTCGACATCCATCGAAGTCTCCAGCGCATATTGGGATGTCTCACCGTCGCCTTGCAGGGCGTGCGCATCACCGAAGTACAACAGCGCGCCAGGCTGGTACACCGGCAGGTACACCGTGTTGCCTTCAACGACCTGGTTGAAGTC
>NZ_JBFUJE010000621.1:0-2131 GCF_056401535.1 Luteibacter sp. P4_E6
CGTCAGAAGGAACCGCTGTTCGGTGAGTTGGGCTTAAAAGACCCGTCTGTCAGCGACGAGGCGATTGTCGACGCCATGCTTGCCAATCCGATCCTGATCGAGCGGCCGTTTGTCGTCACGGATCGCGGAACGCGCCTGAGTCGTCCGTCCGAGAAGGTGCTCGAGATCATCCCGCCGCTGCCTGGCCCGTTTACCAAGGAAGATGGCGAGATCATCGCCCCCTAGAGCGACCCGATGAGCCGCGAACCCCATATCCATTGCCCGCGTTGCAGTTGGGAACCCAAACCCGAGAGTCGTTGGGTATGTGCACCCGGCGAACCCGGCTCAGGATGCCTTACGCAATGGAATACCTTCTGGACCGCAGGCTGCTGTCCAGGATGCGGCCATTTCTGGACCATGACTGCATGCCTGTCGTGCAAGCGGTCGTCTCCCCACGAAGCGTGGTACCACTTTCCGCCGCCGGACAAGGATGAAGAGGTGACGAAGGAGGAGGAAGACGTGGCGGTGGGTTGAAAAAGGAACGTGCGGAGTGTCAGCCTTCCTGCCCGGGGAGCCGCTGGTGTTGTGCCCAGTACCATCCCGCCCCAAAGGCCAGAGGAATCGCCAGAAGCGGGACCCACACAAGTGCAACAGCCAAACCCGATTGCACGTATTGGGCTGGCCAAACCCAGAGGCCAGCATGCGCTGCGCACGCGAAGACCACGAGGAGGGTGGCTTCCGTTCGCGGAAGCAAACCTTGTCGCCGAATCACATAGCCGGCAGCAAGGTATACAGCCAGCTGGCCAACGCTCAGCCACAGGGGCGCTAGCCACAAAGGAGCAGCGCCAAGCGTGAGTAACAGTAGTCCGCCGACCGGGCGAAGAACGAACAGCTCGGCGACGACGACGGCAACCAGTCCGATCACAAGCCGAAGTAACGGCCCATCTCGCGTTTCCGATTGGCCCGGCACGGATGCCGACCTGACGGTCATAGCCCTTCGGGTAATCGCGTATGCAACAAGTGCGGCCACCGGGACGACAAGCGATTCCGCCGCCAGGTCAACCGGCGTCACCGCACTGAACACCAGCACCGTGTGCTGCCAGTGGGCGAGCAGGTAATACGTAAAGAGTAGTGCGGCCATTGCGCAAGCCGCCGCAGGCCCCTCTTTGAGCCACGCCGCCATCATCCATCCGGCCAACGCCGCTACCACCATCTGAGGTGCGACCACCACGAGCGTGGAGAGTGGCCATGGCATGGCATTGGAAACGTTATAGGTGAGCAGGAACATCGGATCCGCCGCCCACCGATCAAAGATCGCGAAAATAACGACGACGGCCAGGGCCGCCCGTATCCGGGCGGCCCTCCCTCGTTCCACGATCAACGGATGCTGTTGAGCCATGCTGGGCACTCTATGACGGCGGGAAGGAACGTGCGTATGGCTATGCGGTATGGGTGGCTCACTTCCTTACGTTCCCTTGTACGACTGCCTAGAGGTTCACGGACTGTGCCAGCGTCAAGCCGATGGGGAACCTTGATACCGCAGCCCATGTCCTCGACGCAAAGGTCGACAAACTTCACATCTTGATAGACGTTATACGTGTCTTCAAACGTTTCGACTTTGTACGCAAGGCACTCCACATAGAACTCTGGCGTCTTGGCCATGTTCTTAAGTTCCTTCCGGATCCCCTTCGGGTTGAGGTTCTCTGGATCGGGAACGTAAGGCAGATCCCTGTCGTTGGGATAAAGGTTCCAGTGGGTATCCACGAGTCGGGACTGCAGGTCTTGCTCCGTCTCCTTGCCTCGCCACTCCACCAGGCGCTGGCAGTCGGGATTGAGCCCCGTTGGATCGATAAATTTCAGCGGACTGCCATAGGCGTAGCCATATGAGTTGATGCCACCGTTCAATCCAAACGGATCACTCTGCGTATATCGACCTGTCGCCGGTTCGTATTCACGCTCACCGTTGTGGTAAAGGGTCGATTCGGCGTCGTGGTACTGGCCGGGGAAGCGAAGATCGAGGGTAAAACCTGTCGAATCGGGCTCTTTCTCACCGAAGGGATTCGCGACGTACGACCAACTCCAAAGCAAGGTGCCGCCTGCGTTAGTTACTGCACGGGGTGCGCCGAATCCATCGGCGTGCACATAGCTGACT
>NZ_JBFUJE010000622.1:0-2131 GCF_056401535.1 Luteibacter sp. P4_E6
AACACCGCCCGCGCTTCGTTGATCCTCGTGTAGGTCATCGTTCGTAGGGAGCTTTGCATGAATCGATGGCTCGGCTGCCTGCTAGGCATGTCCGTCGTGTGTTCCACCCAGGCGCAGGTCCGCGCGCCGGCCAATCCACTCCAGACCCTGCCGCGAACGGAGACGCCCAAGGAGGCGCCGTCGGTCACGGTGAATGTGCAGGGGCCTAACCCGGCACTGGAAGCGCTTCTCGCCAGTCATCTCACCCCGACGCGTTTCGATGTTGTCGGTGTGCGCTCCATTCCCTTCGCCGATGTCGCCGCCGTCTTCGCGCCCCTGCGCGGCAAGGACACGAGCGTGCGTCAGCTCGTCGCGGCTGCCGACAGTGTCACGGCGATGTACAAGAAGCGCGGCTACGCACTCTCGTTCGCCTTCGTGCCCAGCCAGACGTTTTCCGGCGGCGTGGTCCAGGTGACCGTCGTCGAAGGCTACGTGTCGAGCCTGACCGTGCACGGCGATGCAGGCAACCTCGAAAGTCGCATTCGCGCGATGGCGGCGCACATCGTGGACGAACGCCCGCTGCGGCAGGATACGTTCGAGCGCTATACACAGCTGCTCGGCCAATTGCCGGGCACCAAGGTCGCCGCGAACGTGCCGCCACCGACCACGACCGATGGAGCGACCACGCTCGACCTGACTATTACGCGGCAGCGCTACGACGCTAGCTACGGCATGGATCTCAACCATCCCGGTGCGCAAGGTGTCTTCACCGCGCTGGAGAACGGTGCAACGCCACTGGGCGAACAGCTCAGCGTATCGACCTTGTTTCCGAACGGTGGCGGTCAGCGACTTTATTCCGCCGCCTGGGTCGAACCGATCGGTTCCCAGGGTTGGCAAGGCCGCATCGATGGCAGTCACTACTGGGGCAGTCCGGATACCGATGACGAGTTGCCCTCGTATCTCGATCATCGCCTCTCGCAGGAACGCCTTGCACTCACGGCGATCTATCCCCTCGTGCTCACCAACAGCAAGCGCCTGAACCTGACGGTGAGTGCGTATGCGTCCACGCAGGATGACCGCTACCGCAACACCGATTCGGGCGCGATGATCTCCCTGCGCTCGAGCGTACGTGTGCTCGACGCGGAACTGTCATGGCTGAAGACCGCGGCGAAGCATTCCGAGCAGTTCAGCTTTGCAGTCGCGCACGGCTTCGACGGCTTCGGAGCGAGTTCGCGTGCAACGACCAACCTGGCCGGACCGCTTGCCGTGGCCATGCCTGACATCAACTTCACGCGCTACACGATGAATCTGGCCTTCTCGCAGGAATGGGCGCACAAGATCGGCACCGTCGTTCGCGCCACCGGACAGTACAGCAACGACGCGTTGCCCTCGACCGAACAGATCAACTTCGGTGGTCCAAGCTTTGCTTACGCTTACGACCCGGGTGACGCCGCAGGCGACAGTGGCTGGGCGGCGTCACTGGAGGTGAACCGCGCCTTCGTCTCGGGAACGCACTGGATCAAGTCGATCGTGCCTTACGTGGCGTACCAGTCCGCGCGTGTCTATCTGAACGGTGGACGGCCCCTGATCAACAAGCTCGATTCAGCGGCGATCGGCGTGCGGCTGTCGGACAACAAGCACTACACCGTGGATTTCGCGCTGGCGGAGCCGACAGGCGACAAGCCGCCGGAGAAACAGAATCGGGATGTGCGCTGGAACCTCACGTTCAGTTACAAGCTGATGTGAGCCACATCGCCTTCACGAGAGCGGCCGCAGGATAAAACGCTACCCCGCCGCTCGAGATCGCCATGCCCCTCTCCCTGAGTCCGCCGCCGATTCGTTTCGACGACTCCCTCGAGCACGTCGAGCCTGATGAAGCCGAGACGGCTGAACAGCTGATCGAGACCCTCACCAGCATCAACCAGACTACCCTCGAGCACGAAAAGCACGCGTATCGCCCCGTGCACGCCAAAAGCCACGCACTACTCACCGGCGAGCTGGTCGTGCCGGACGACCTGCCGCGCGAACTCGCGCAGGGTATCTTCGCCAGGGCAGGGCGCTATGGCGTCGTCATGCGGCTATCGACCGTACCGGGAGACATTCTCGACGACAGTGTTTCCACGCCACGCGGCATGGCCGTGAAGATCATCGG
>NZ_JBFUJE010000623.1:0-2115 GCF_056401535.1 Luteibacter sp. P4_E6
GGGATGGGGAGAGTCTTCGGTGCCCACCCTCGAGGCGAGTTCCGCACAAGTGGAGCGGCCGTAGGCCAAATAAGTACACGGCCGCGCAGCGGCCTTTCCGCTACGAAACGCGGAGGACGTGTCTGAGCAGCGAGGGTGGGCACCGAAGGCTCTGCGCCTAACCCCTTCACGCAATCGGCGGCGCGCGAGCCGCTAAAAACACGCACTCGCAACGCGAGTGAACCGACCCCTTCGGCGCCCTGGCATTCCGCGAAGAACCAAAAAAGCCGCTGAGTTTCGTCAGCGGCTTTGGGTGTCGGTTATCAGACCGGGCCAGGATTCGGCGGCCGCAGCTTCGACGTGGGCAATCCCTTGTAGCCCCAATCCTCCATCGGCACCTCGTYGATGACCACGAAGGTCACCTCCGGTGGTTTGCCAAGGACGCGCTCGAGAGTCTCGGTGATCTCGGCAATGACCTGGGCTTTCTGCTCAGGCGTATTGCCTTCTTTGGTGATACGAACATTGACGTAGGGCATGTTGGCGATTACCAGCGACCGGCGGTGCCGCCGCCGTCGACCGGCAGGACCACACCATTGATGAAGGAAGCCTGCGCGAGGTAAACCACGGCCTCGGCGATTTCTTCCGGCGTACCCAGGCGACCGGCAGGATTCAGGCCACTGAGGAAGTCGTGTGTCTCGGGTGAGTGCATCGGGGTGTCGATGACGCCCGGCGCCACGGCATTGACGCGCACGTTATGGCGCGAAAGCTCGATCGAAAGTCCACGTGTCACGGCGTTCAACCCACCCTTGGTCAACACAGCCATCGTGCCCGGGACATTACGATCCGGCTGCATACCTACCGATGCCGTCACGTTGACGATGCTGCCCTGGTTGCGAGAGACCATGTGGCGAGCGACGACCTGGGTGGGATAGATGAAGCCAYGCAGGTTGGTGTCGATCACCGCGTCGATTTCCGCCGCGGTGAAGTCGATGAAATCCCGCGCGACGAAAATGCCGGCGTTGTTCACCAGCACATCGACCTGGCCAAAGGCTTCCAGCGCGTGATCGAGCAGGCGCTCGGCGGTTTCCGGCAGGCTGATGTCACCCGCCACGCCGAGGAACCGGTCCGGGTTGCCGAGTTCAGCCGCTGCCGTGTCGAGGCGCTCCTGGGTGCGGCCGTTACCGACGACGTTGTAACCGAGGTCAAGGAAAGCCTTGGCGATGGCGAATCCAAGGCCACTGGAGGCACCGGTGACGATGGCTGTCTTGTTCGTGCTCATGAGGATTGAACTCCTGATTGTGTGTTCCGGGGCCAGGCGGCGCCGGGCTGGAACACAATCTATTGCTACGGCAGACAGGGATAAATAAGATCCGGGACACAAGACTCATTACACGGTGTAACGTCATGCAGAGGCAGTTCGACGACCTGATGCTGGGCAGCATCGAACTGTTCTGCCTGGCCGGCGAGCTGGGGGGCTTTACCGCCGCTGCCACAGCGGCCGGGGTCACACCGGCGGCGGTGAGCCGCTCGGTGGCCCGCCTGGAGGCACGACTCGGCGTTCGCCTGTTCGTCCGTACGACCCGAAACATCCGCCTGACCGAGGCGGGACGCGTTTACCTCGACCAAAGCCGCCAGGCACTCGCCCAGTTCGCCGAGGCCGAGCAGATGGCGACGGGCCAGCAGGGACGCGCAGCCGGTCGCCTGCGTATCAGCGTACCCACGACCTACGCGCACTACCGCTTACTCCCGCTCTTGCCCGCGTTTCATCGCGAGCACCCGGATGTCCTGCTCGACCTGCACATAAGCAATCGCAACATCGCCTTCGCCGACGACCCGTTCGACCTCGCCATTCGTGTGCGAGCGCAGGCGGACTCCACCATGATCGTGCGCCACCTCGAAGACGCGGCGCTTGTAGTAATCGCCTCTCCGGCTTATCTCGAACGCAGGCCGCCACCTCGAACACTCGCCGAGCTGGCGACGCTGGAATGCATCCAGTTCGACCTGCCCAGCAGCGGGCGGCGGATTCCGTGGTTGTTTCGGGAATCCGGTGACGATGTGGAGTTCGAAGCCGAGAGCGCATTCACCGTGGGCGAGGATGTGCTGGGCGGGGTGACGCTCGCCCGCGCGGGAGCAGGT
>NZ_JBFUJE010000624.1:0-2112 GCF_056401535.1 Luteibacter sp. P4_E6
GTGTGAAGCGCAGCAAGGTTTCCGGGAGCGCGCGGTGGAATGATACGGAGACGGCATATGCCAGCCTCAGCTGGCCGGTGAACCCGGCGGCCGCTTCGGTCACCACGGTTCGCGCGCTCTCCGCCCGCGCCAGGATCGCCTTGGCTTCGAGCAGGAAGAGTCGTCCCGGCTCGGTCAGCGCCACGCGGCGCCGGTTGCGGTCGAACAGGCGCACGCCGAGATCCGCCTCCAGGGCGAGAATCTGCTGCGACAGCGGTGGCTGCGAAATATGCAGGCGCTGGGCGGCCTGGGTGAAACTGAGGGTTTCCGCCACTTCCACGAAGTAGCGCAGCTGGCGCAGATCGAACATAGTCGATTTTCGTCTAAGTGAGCGGTGAAAGATATATTGGCGAGAATTTCCTAGGAAATCTATGATCCTCGTCGACCTACCAATCAACCCTCCCCCTGGGTCGGTAGGTCCCTCGCCCCGCATCGACGCTAAACACCGGTATCTGGCCTACCTCCCCCCCCGAGGCCCATGCCGAGGCGTCCTCTGCGGGGCGACTTTCTTTCTGGGCCTGCAAAATTGTGGGAGCCGATTCATCGGCGATCCCGCGGCAGCGGGCCGGGGTGCGGCGTTGTCGCCAGCACCCAATCGCCGATAAATCGGCTCCCACACAAGGCAAGAGCCGCAAAGTCAGAGCTTCGAAGTGAAGGCGCACTCGGTGCTGGCGCGGACGTGGCCTTCGTCGACACCGGGAGCCAGCTCGATCAACGCGAGGCCGTCCGGCGTGACGTCGAACACGGCCAGGTCGGTGATGATGCGGTCGACCACGCCTTTGCCTGTGAGCGGCAGGGTGCATTCGGTGAGGATCTTCGGCGTGCCGTCTTTCGCGGTGTGTTCCATGACCACGACCACGCGCTTCACGCCGGCGACSAGGTCCATCGCGCCGCCCATGCCCTTGACCATCTTGCCGGGCACCATCCAGTTGGCGATGTCGCCTTCGCCGGTGACCTGCATAGCGCCGAGGATCGAGATGTCGATGTGACCGCCGCGAATCATCGCGAAGGAGTCGGCGCTCGAAAAGTACGACGCGCCGGGCCGGGCGGTGACGGTCTGTTTGCCGGCGTTGATGAGGTCGGCGTCCACTTCCTCTTCGGTCGGGAAGGGGCCGATGCCTAGCAGGCCGTTCTCCGACTGCAGCCATACGTCCACGCCGTCGGGCAGGAAGTTGGCCACCAGCGTCGGCAAACCGATGCCAAGGTTCACGTAATCGCCGTTGCTCAGTTCCAGGGCGGCGCGCTGCGCCATCTGATCGCGATTCCAGGCCATGGTCAGGCTCCCTGTGCGCGCACGGTGCGCTGTTCGATGCGCTTGGACGGCGCGGGGTTATGCACGATGCGATCGACGTAGATGCCCGGCGTGTGAACCTGGTCCGGATCCAGCTCGCCTACTTCCACCATGATCTCGACCTCGGCGATGCAGACCTTACCGGCCGTGGCCGCCATCGGATTGAAGTTSCGRGCCGTCTTGCGATAGACGAGRTTGCCCGAGGGATCGGCCTTCCAGGCTTTCACCAGCGCCACGTCGGCCACGATGGAACGCTCCATCACGTACATGTTGCCGTCGAACTCGCGGGTTTCCTTGCCCTCGGCCACCTGGGTGCCGTAACCGGTGCGGGTGAAGAAGGCGGGGATGCCCGCGCCGCCGGCGCGCAGCTTCTCGGCAAGCGTTCCCTGCGGGGTGAACTCGACCTCGAGCTCACCGGCGAGGAACTGGCGTTCGAACTCCTTGTTCTCGCCCACATAGGAGGAAACCATCTTGCGGATCTGGCGGGTTGCCAGCAGCAGGCCGAGGCCCACGCCATCGATGCCGGCGTTGTTGGACACGGCAGTCAGGCCCGTGACCCCGGAGTCGCGAAGGGCCTCGATGAGAAGCTCGGGAATACCGCAGAGGCCGAAGCCGCCCACGGCGATAATCTGTCCGTCGGCCACGAGGCCGGCCAGGGCCTCACGGGCGCTGGCGACACGTTTGTCGCGCGAGTGCGACTTCACCTGGTTCATGCGTTGTCGAGTCCATCCGGGCGGTCCCGCCGCCGGTTCGCCCGCCATCATAGCCGAGCGCCATCACGT
>NZ_JBFUJE010000625.1:0-2108 GCF_056401535.1 Luteibacter sp. P4_E6
GGACGAGACCGTGCCCGCTGTCGCGCAGTGTCGTGGCGAGCTCGGGTGTCGGCAGGGCAAGCGTGCGCGCCGCGCCGAAATACAGCAGGTGATGCGCAACGGTCTGACCCTTCTCGATCAGGTCGAAGGCCACTACGGTGTGTCGTGGGTCGGCACCCTTGAGCAGCGTGGCATCGTCAAAGTGCCCCGCACTCGTACTGGTGAGAGCAGCGGCGTGCACGGCCTGGCTCTCGTCGCGCAACAGCTTGCCACCCATGTCGTAGACACGCGTGCGCAGCGTGGCCTCGAAGTCGGCGGTGCGATCGGACACGGCGAACACGTCGGTCTTGCCGTCGCGGCGCAGCGGCACGACATCGACCGGCGCGTAGAAGCGCTTCGCGTGAAACTGCAGGGCTTTCCAGCGATTGAAGTAATCCACGCTGGCCCAGGAGGCGCCCGGCCAGACATCGTTGAGCTGCCAGTACAACGAGCCCATGCTGCGCGGCCGCGCACTGCGCAGGTGCTCGGCCGCCAGCTCGATTCCTTCGGCCTGCATCACCTGGCTCAGGTAAACGAACGAGGGGAAATCCTTCGGCTCGCCGTATTCCTGACGGATGTACAGCAGCAGGCGCTGGTTGCCGTCACCGTTGGCGAACTTCTGGTGGGCGCGCATCACCTTCGATTCCGGCGCCATGTCGCCGGCTTCGGCGAAGGCCTTGATCGTCGCCATCACCGGGAAGGACTGCAGCCCGTACTCCGACTGGAAGCGTGGGGTGACATCCAGGTAATGGGAAATCGGTTCGGAGCCAGACCACACCTTCCAGTAATGGAAGTCACCGTCGTTCTCCACATTGGCTTCGCCGTCGTAGTCGGTGCTGGGCGAGCTGGCCCAGTACGGCGTCTGCGGTGACAGATCGCCGACCACCTTGCGCAAGGTCTTGCCGAACAGCTCGCGCATACCCTCGTCGAGACGGCGCACTTCGTCGGCATTGACGAATTTGCGGAAATCCTCGCGATCCGGCCAGGAGTCCCAACCCGTCTGGACTTCGTTGTTACCGGCCCAGAGCACGATGGACGGGTGGTCGCGCAGGCGGGTGACCTGCTCCACCGCTTCGATCCGCGAGCTTTCGCGAAAGGCCGGGTCGTAAGGCGTGATGGCACCGCCGAACATGAAGTCCTGCCAGATCATCAGGCCCATGCGGTCGGCCGCGGCGTAGAACGCGTCGTCCTGATAGGTGCCACCACCCCACATGCGCAGCATGTTCATGTTGGCATCGCGCGCGGACTGCAGGAGGGCCTCCATGCGCGCCGGCGTCACCCGGGCGGGGAAGCTGTCGAACGGAATCAGGTTGGCGCCCTTGGCGAAAATCGGCACACCGTTGACGACAAACGCGAAGCCCCTGCCCCACTGATCCTTGTCGCGGCGGAGTTCCACGCTGCGCAGGCCGGTCTCGC
The DNA here is from genome assembly GCF_056401535.1 of Luteibacter sp. P4_E6. NCBI lineage: Bacteria > Pseudomonadati > Pseudomonadota > Gammaproteobacteria > Lysobacterales > Rhodanobacteraceae > Luteibacter > Luteibacter sp. P4_E6. The sequence continues at coordinate 1,435 of NZ_JBFUJE010000625.1, forward strand.
GGTCGGCGTCGGCGACGATCGCGCCACCCGTGCTTACGCTCGCGTGAAAGCGATAGAGGTTCGGGTCGCCATAGCCGACGGGCCACCAGCGCTGCGGGTGGTCGATATCGATGGGCACGGCGACGTGGTTTTCACCCACCGTCAGCGCCACGTCGCGCTCCTGCACGCCGTGCGTGCCGTTCGGCGCGGTCCACTCCACGGCAACCTTGACCGGGCCGGCCTTGTCGGCCCGCAGATCGAGCTGCGCTTCCACACGCGCATTGGCTTGATCGACCTTCGCCTGGGCGATATGGAAGTCTGCAAGCCGCAAGTCGTCCCAGCTTTCCAGGCGCACGGGGCGCCAGATGCCGGCAGCGAGATAACGCGGACCCCAATCCCAGCCGTAGTGGTAGTTGGCCTTGCGGACGTAGTTAGAGGTCTGCTTGCCCTTCGGCTCGTCGCCGAAGGACGAATCGAATTCACCCGGCAGCGCATAGGGCTGTTTGAGGAGCCACGGCTGCAGGCGGGCGATGGGTGACTGGAAATGCACCAACAGCGTGTTGCTGCCGGGATGGAGCGTCTCTTTCACCGGCAGGCGCCAGCGACGGAACATATTGTCCGCGGCGAGCAGCTTCTTGCCGTTGAGGCTGACCTCGGCAAAGGTGTCGAGGCCGTCGAAAACGAGATCGACGTGG
>NZ_JBFUJE010000626.1:0-2104 GCF_056401535.1 Luteibacter sp. P4_E6
GGCATCTGCTTTCCACACTTCATAAGCGGCTTCGGCGTCCTGGTCGTGGTAAGCCTTGAGCACGTCGCGCAGCTCTTCGATGGCGAGCTCGGCAAGGTTCGCGAGGCCGCCAACGACAGCGATCGGCGCTACACGGCTAAGCGGAATGGAACGCTTCGCCACGTTGGCGGCGTAGTCGCCGATGCGCTCGATGTCCGCGGCGATGCGCAGCGCGGCGAACACACTACGCAGATCGCCGGCGATCGGTGCGCGCAGGGCCAGCAGGCGAACGACGTCCTGGCTGATTTCCTGCTCGAGCGAGTCGATGGCTTCGTCGTTGTCGACGACGCGCTGGGCAGCGCGCTCGTCACGGCGCTGGACCACGTCGATGGCGGCCTCGAGCTGGGCGACGGCGAGTTCGCCCATCTTGACGATTTCGCCGGTGAGGCGCTTCAGTTCGTCGTCGTAGCTCTTGATGATGTGCTGGTGCGGAGTGTTCATCGCATGCCTCGTAGGGGGGCTTAGCCGAAACGGCCGGTGATGTAGTCTTCGGTCTGCTTTTTGTTCGGCTTGGTGAAGATCTTCTCGGTCCGGTCGAACTCGATCAGCTCACCCATGTACATGAAAGCGGTCATATCCGAGCAGCGCGCCGCCTGCTGCATGTTGTGCGTGACGATGACGATGGTGAACTGGCTCTTCAGCTCTTCCACCAGCTGCTCGATGCGGCTCGTGGCGATCGGGTCGAGTGCCGAGGTCGGCTCGTCCAGCAGGAGCACTTCCGGCTTCAGCGCGATCCCGCGGGCGATGCACAGACGCTGCTGCTGACCACCGGAGAGGCCGAGCGCGCTCTGCTTGAGCTTGTCCTTCACTTCGTCCCACAGCGCGGCACCACGCAGGGCTTGCTCCACGCGGCCTTCCATGTCCGTGCGGTTGRGCTTTTCGTGATGGCGGATGCCGTAGGCCACGTTCTCGAAGATGGTCATCGGGAACGGCACAGGCTTCTGGAACACCATGCCGACCTTGCTGCGCAGGCGGTTGAGCGAGTACTTCGGGTCGAGGATGTTCTCGCCATCGAGCACGATTTCGCCGCTCGCACGCAGGTTCGGGTAGATAGCGTAAATGCGGTTGAAGATGCGCAGCAGGGTGGACTTGCCGCAGCCGGACGGACCGATGATGGCCGTGACCTTCTTCTCCGGCACGTCCATGGCGATGCTCTTGAGCGCGTGGAACTCGCCGTAATGGAAGTTGAGATCGCGCACGGTCATCTTCGCCGGCACCTGGCCGAGATCGACGTCCGACCCATGGGGCGAGGTGCCGAAACCCGGCTTGGAGGCGACTTCGTTCATGTTAGTCATGGGACACCTTGGAGCGCGAGAATACAAAGCGGGCGACGAGGCTGAGCGCCAGCACGAACATGGTCAGGACGAACGCGCCGGCCCAGGCGAGGGTGTTGATGTCCGGGCTCGGGTCCTTCGTGTATTCGTAAATGACTTGCGGCAGGCTCGGCATCTTGTCGATCGGGTTGAACGTCATGAAGTTGTTGCCGAACGCCGTAAACAGCAGCGGCGCCGTTTCGCCACTKATGCGGGCGAGGGYGAGCAACACACCGGTGACAATACCCGACCGCGCGGCGCGGATCAGGATCTGCACGGTGAGCTTCCACTGCGGTACGCCGAGCGACAGCGCGGCCTCGCGCAGCGTACCCGGCACCAGGCGCAGCATTTCGTCGGTGGTGCGCACGATAACGGGCAGGGCGATCAGGGCCAGCGCGATACCGCCGGCGATACCGGAGAAGGTGACGTCGCCATTGGTCAGCCACTTCGAGGGCAGCACGACGATGGTGTAGACGAACAGGCCCAGCACGATCGACGGCGCGGACAAGAGGATGTCATTGAGGAAGCGGATGGTCGGACCGAGTTTCGAGCGGCGCGAATATTCGGCCAGCCAGGTTCCCGCCATCACGCCGATCGGCGTGGCGATGAGGATGCCGATCACGTTGAGGATCAGGCTGCCGACCATGGCATTGGCCAGGCCGCCTTCCTCGCGGTAAGCGGTGATCTTGGTGAACAGCGCGGGCTTGAGGCCGGCAATGCCCTGGCTCAGCGTCTCCCAGAGGATCCAGGCC
>NZ_JBFUJE010000627.1:0-2098 GCF_056401535.1 Luteibacter sp. P4_E6
GGCGCAGGCTGCCGATCAGGCTGCCGGCAAGACCGTGCATTGCTACGGCATCAACAGCTGTAAAGGCACCTCGGACTGCAAATCGGGCAACCACGCCTGCAAAGGCCAGAACGACTGCAAGGGCCAGGGCTTCAAAGCGGTTTCGATGAAGGAATGCTCGGCCCAGGGCGGTAGCACCACCCCGCCGGCCCAGTAAGCCTGCCTGCCCGGTCGCACTGGCGACCGGGCCTCTCCGGAGCACATCATGCCCGTTCAATCGCCGCCCGCGTTCCATGGCTTCGGTCTGGGCTTGCGTGTTCCGCACTATGCCGATTTCATCGCAACGCAGCAGCCGGTCGATTTCGTCGAAGTGATCTCGGAGAATTTCATGGTGGATGGCGGGCGCCCGCTCGACATCATCGACCGCGTTCGTGAGCGCTACCGCGTTGCCCTGCACGGTGTATCGATGAATCTCGGCTCGGTAGACGAGGTCGACATCGCCTACCTTCGCCGATTGCGTGCGTTGGCGCGTCGGGTCGATCCGCTCTGGATCTCCGATCACGTCAGCTGGACCGGTGTCGATGGCTTCAACGCCCATGACCTCTTGCCGCTTCCCTACACGGAAGAAGCGCTCGACGTCCTGGTCGCGAATGTGTCGATCGCGCAGGATGTGCTCGGTCGCGCGCTGGTGCTCGAGAATCCCTCGACCTACATCGCTTTCGCGGACTCGAAGATGACCGAGGCCGTCTTTCTTTCGGCGCTGTGTGAACGCACCGGATGCCTGCTTCTGCTCGACGTCAACAACATCTACGTGAGCGCGACCAATCACGGGCTTGACCCCGATGACTGGCTGGAAGGTCTGCCACTGGAGCGCGTCAGGCAGGTCCACCTTGCCGGACACAGCCAGGGGCGTGACATGCTGATCGATACGCACGACGCGCCGGTGCCCGATCCGGTCTGGCGGCTCTATGCGCGCTTCGCCTCGCGATTGGGTCACGTGGCCACCATGATCGAGCGGGACGACCATATTCCACCCCTGACGGACCTGCTTGCCGAGCTGCAACAGGCGCGCCTCATCGCCGCGTCGGCGGCACGTCAGGCCGCATGAGCCTCGGTGACCTGCAACGGGACTTCATCGCCTCGGTGTCCGGTAGCGCTACGCGGGAGGCTTTCGACGCGCGTGGCATGCGCGTGTATGCGAACAACTATCGTGGCCAGCTCATGACGGCCATGYGGGATGCCTACGCGAAGACACGGTTGTGGCTGGGCGACGAAGCATTCGATCGCGCGGCGGACCGTTACATCGATGAACACGTTCCCTCGTCATGGACGTTGGATGCTTACGGGTATGACTTTCCCGACATGCTCGAACATGACTATCCCGACGATCCGGATGTCAGTGAGCTGGCGTGGCTGGATGGGACCCTACGTCACGCGTTCAGTGGTCACGATGGTGTAGCGATCGACGCTGGCGCGCTCATCGCCGACGATTGGGATCGCGTGGAGTTCGTCTTCGTACCGACCCTGCGGTTTCGCCGCATGCGCAGCAATGCGGTGGCGATCTGGAAGGCGCTCGCTGACGAGATCATGCCACCGGGAGCGGTGCAGACCTCCGCGGGCGAAGGGGTCCGTGTGTGGCGCAGGGGGCTGTCGCCGCGGTTCGCCAGCATGGACGCCAGGGAATGCGCATGCCTTGACCTGGCCCTCGCAGGTGCCACGTTCGGCGAGATCTGTGAGCGGCTGCGCCAGTGGCACGCCTCCGCTGCGATAGCGGCCGAGGCGGGCGGGCTGCTTAACGCGTGGCTTGGCGATGGCCTCGTGATGAGCCTGCGCCAGGGATAAGCTGGCTGTAAGAAAGCAGTCAACGGTTGACCCCGCGGACACGGGCACCGACAATCCGCACACTTTCAGCCCCGCGAGACATCCATGGACGACGACCCCAGGCCTCCGTTTCGACGTCGCTAGTGGTCCTTCCGTTCGTATGTCGCGGCCGGTAGCCACCTTGGCCACCGGCAGGTCACCCCGTGACCCGCCTCCCTCTACCCCGGCCGCAGCGTTCGGCAGGGAGRTATGCAACATGCGCAACATTCTCCTCTTCGTTTTCGGAACGATCCTCGCC
>NZ_JBFUJE010000628.1:0-2096 GCF_056401535.1 Luteibacter sp. P4_E6
CGATGGTCGTGCCCGTATTGATCACCAGCTGCCACGTCTCACTGTATTTGAAAACCGGTCCACATGCGGCCCAGATCGCGACCACGGCGGCGGCGCCGATGGAAGCCGCCGGGCTCCCTGCGGCGGTGGCGGCCCAGCTGGTGAGCCGATTGAAGAGGGAGAGTCTCGCCACGGTGCGGCCTACCGGACAGAAGGGCGCGCCTCTAAATAACGCATGCGCCTTTCTTCCAGCTTTAGGCTTCGGAAATGCCTGCGGACGTCGGCTTCACTGTGGCGAATGGATGCTAGGCGCCATCTAGGGATGGACGGCATGGGTGGTTCTTTTTTCAAGCGCAACGGGCTAAGTCTCGTCGTCGGCCTGATGATGTTGGCAGCGTGGGCCGCACAAGCAGCTACCGGGCACGCTGCCTACAACCAGGAACTGGCCGAACACGGTCGTGCCTCGCTGGGCATGACCGCTTACCTGGCGAGTGGCGACTTCTGGTCGGCGACATTCGAGAACTGGGAAAGCGAGTTCCTGCAAATGGGCGTCTACGTCTTATTGACCGTGTGGCTACGCCAAAAGGGGTCGGCTGAATCGCGTCCAATGGACCCCGCTGATGAGGTCGCCACGCCTACGCCGTGGGAAAAACAACCACGCGCGTGGCGGCGCGGCGGCCCCATCCGCTGGATCTACGCCAACTCGCTGTCGATCGCCTTTCTGCTGCTGTTCCTCGGCTGCTTCGTCGGCCATCTGCTGGGCAGTTGGCGTAAGGCAATCCTGCAAGCAGCCATGCATGCCCAATCGTCGCCTCGGTTGGGTGACTACTTGATCGATCCCAGCTTTTGGTTCGAGTCTTTCCAGAATTGGCAGAGCGAATTTCTGGCCGTGTTATCGCTGGTTGTGTTGTCGATCTTTTTGCGGCAGAAAGACTCGCCCCAGTCCAAAGCAGTCGACGCGCCGCGCGATCAGACCGGTGACTGACACACGTGCGCATGATGCAATGCCCCCAGTCCATGGCAGCCAACGTCTGCATAAGAATCTTCCGACCTCGGGTCACGGCCGTTCCTTTCCCGCGCCGGCGGGCGGCGCCATGCGTGGGCGTCAGGCACCGCCCACCGGGGTCGCTCTGACGGCAGCATCGATGGCACCCGCCAGCGCCTTGCGATCGAAGGGCTTGGCTAGCTGCGTGACACCACGCAGCGACCCCAAGGCTACCTCCGCATAACCGGTGGCGACGACGATGGGCACCTCGGGCTGAACCGTCCGGACAGATTCAACAAGCTCGGCCCCGGTCATGCCCGGCATCGCGTAATCGGTTACCAGCAGGTCGAAGTGGCCGCCGCCGTCGAAGGCATCCACGGCCTGCTGACCTGATTCCGCCGACACGACAACATGACCCATGTCTTCGAGCAACGCGGATAGCGTCACGCGCACGAGAGGATCGTCATCGACGGCGAGAATACGCAGCGCGCGACCAGGGCCGGGCGACGTGCCTTTCCTCTCCACATCGTGCTTCTCAGGCTGCCGGGCGGGCGACCCAGGGTCGGCAACGGGGAGCAACAAGCTCACGGTGGTGCCTCGTCCGACCTCACTCTCCACTATCAGGCGCCCGTTGGACTGTTCGGCAAGACCGTGAACCATGGATAGGCCCAGGCCTGTGCCTTTGCCAACGCCTTTGGTTGTGAAGAACGGATCGGCCGCGCGAGCAAGGGTCTCGGGTGACATGCCCTCCCCTTCATCGATGACTGACAGGCGGACATACCGGCCTGCGGGGAGACCTGAGGCATGTCCCTTCGTCACCGACTCGACGGCCGCTCGGATCTCGATGCTGCCCCCGGCGGGCATCGCGTCCCGCGCATTGACGAAGAGGTTGAGCAGCGCAAGTTCGAGCTGATGTGCATCGACGAGGGCCCGGTCAAGGGTCAGCGGGAAACGGCTGATGATGGTGATGCGAGACCCGAGGGTGGTCTGGACCATGTCCGCCATACCGTGAACGAGTCCCCCGATGTCCACGGCAGTCGGCTTGAGCTCCTGGCGGCGCGCGAACGCCAGCATCCGTTGGGTCAGGGCCGCGCCCCGATCCACCCCAGCCATGGCGGTATGGAAGATACCC
>NZ_JBFUJE010000629.1:0-2092 GCF_056401535.1 Luteibacter sp. P4_E6
GGTCGTAGGTTCGAATCCTACCCCCGCTACCAGCTTTATAAGAAAAGGCGCGAACCTCACGGTTCGCGCCTTTTTCTTTGTGCGCTGTCACTGACACCTTGTCCGTTCGCATGGCTTCAACAGGGTGGCTGGGAATGCGTTTCATGACGCGTCGAGCACGCACTGGGCGAACGCATCCGCAATCTTATGCATGCTGACGGTGGTGATGTGCCTCACTTCTGGGTATACTTGSCGRCTCTGATGCGGGGTGGAGCAGTCYGGYAGCTCGTCGGGCTCATAACCCGAAGGTCGYAGGTTCRAATCCTACCCCCGCTACCAGTATTCCTAAAAAGCGCGGACCTCACGGTTCGCGCTTTTTCTTTGGGCGGGCTTCCGCGGTTGGCGACAAACAGGAGGTTGCCAACGTGGATGAGCGGTTCCCTTACACGACATAGGGGCTGGCAGCGGGTTGACTCAGAATGCCCCGAATCCGATACTTTCGCTCGACAGGTAAATCCTGGGTTTGCCGCGATACCCATGAAGGCGTCGTAAGCGCGTTGTAAACGCGTCGGTCCCAGGGACTGTCACCTTCTTCAAAGGCCTCCTCACGGAGGCCTTTTTTTTCCGGACAAGGAACGCCGGTTTGCATATCTATGCCGATGAAAGTGGCGACCTAGGCTGGCAGTTTGACCCGCCGTACGGTCAGCGGGGGTCCAGTCGGTATTTCACTATCTTTGCCGCCTGTGTTCCCGATGAGAAGTGTCATCTCCTCGATCGCGTCGTGCGCGACATGTACAAGGCAAGTCGCTGGGATACGAAGAAAGAGCGGAAGTGGACCGACGCTTGCGAGCCTTCGCGCCGCCATTTTTCTCAGCGTGCCGCTTCGCTGCTTGCGAAGCACGACGACATTTCTTACCACGCGATTGTCGCGTACAAGCCCAACGTCATGGCCTATTTAAGGGGTGATCCCAACAAGCTTTACAATTACATGCTGAAGTTGATGCTGATTGACGAGATGAAAATGCACGATCGCGTGCACTTCATTCCTGACAATCGATCCGTGAAAGTCGAAAGCGGGAACTCTCTGCATGACTACCTGCAGACGATTCTCTGGTACGAATCCGGTGTGAGAACGGTACTTCATACCACCAGCACGGACAGCAGGCGATGCATGGGCCTACAGTTTGCGGATTTCATGGCCGGTGCGACTGCCGCTCACTTTGAGCGCGGAAGGAGCCAGTACCTCGCGACGCCAGGCCTTCACGTCAAGCTTCGAAAGCTCTATTTCTGAGCTGCCCGGACTCATCTCAGCGCATGCGAGCGCAAGGGAGCATGATGTCGGTCTACTCTTAAGGTGACAGCATGGAAACGATCTACGTGGTGCAGGGCTTCAAGGCCGGCAAGCGGGGCAGGACAGAGGCTATGACGCCGCTGTCATTCAAGACCGAACTCGAAGCGAGGCGCAGGGCCGTGCGTCTCGGTGAGACGTGCCTGGGTGTCATCGCATTCGCGCAGACGGCAAATCCCGAAACTGGCGACTATGCTGATCCAATCATGCTCGAAAGCATTGGCGATGTGCCTGAGATGACTTGAAGAGGCGTGGCCTTGAGGATCGCCGGAAGCTCTCACGGTCGATGCGGCCCTTCCAGGACACGTTGTAGGAAGTCTCGTATGTCGCCGTGAAGCGAAGGCTGGATGTCGGCCCTGTCGAACCCTTCGGGATCTTGAGAGGGCGCGAAATCCGGGCGTGTCATGGATGGCGGAAAGACGCTCATGAATGAAAAGTGGCCCGCACCGGCGATGCACTTGTGATCGACCCACTCAGGGTGCCGCACGCCGCGTTTGACGATATCTGCGTGCCAGTCAGGAGTGACTTCGTCGTTTCCGCCTGTTCGCATGAGGATCGGTATCTGCACGTCGGACAGTGATCCTTCCAACTGGAACCAGGGTGTTGCCGGGGCGAGGAGCACCAGTGCACGCACCCGGGGGTCGGGCGATACCTTCAGAGGGTACGGTGCGCCGTTTTCACTTTCGCGGAGAGACGTCCAGGGCTGACCACCCGCTACCGACAATGCCGTATATCCGCCGATGGAATGGCCGATCAGTCCAACGC
>NZ_JBFUJE010000630.1:0-2074 GCF_056401535.1 Luteibacter sp. P4_E6
CCCCGTCGGACGATGCCGCCTTCTCGCCGGCCGAACAAAGCGTGCTGCGCCGTGTGCGCGATGCCTTCGGTGGTGAGCGGTTCGATGTCGGCTCCCTGCCCCGGCTGCCTTCGGTGGTGCCCCAGCTCATGCGCTCGCTGCGCAACGACGACAGCGACAGCCGCGCACTGGCCGAACTGATTGCCCGCGACACCGTGCTGGTCGGTGAGATCGTGCGGGTGGCGAACAGCGCCTTCTTCAAGACGTCCCGACCGGTCACCGGCCTGCCCCAGGCGATCACCCTGCTGGGACAGGACGGTTTGCGCCGCGTCGTCATGCAGCTGGTGATGCGGCCCATCCTGCGCACCAACATGGGCGGCGCCAGCCAGCACGCGGGCGAGCGCCTCTGGGAGCACGCCGAGCGCTGCGCCCGCGCCTGCATTTTCCTGGGCCGCAATGTCTGCGACCCGTTCGAAGCATTCCTTGCCGGGCTGATCAGCCAGACCGGCGCGCAGACGATCCTGCTCGAGCTGGAAGAGCAGAACGACACCCGCGCCACGGCTTTCAGCCGCCCGCTCGTCGCCGCGCTGGCCCAGCAGATCGAACGGCTGTCGCTCCACGCGGCACGTCACTGGGCCTTCCCCTCACGTGTGGTCCAGGCGCTGGCCGAGCGCGCGGACCCCGCCGACGCAGGCGCACGCACGCCGCTGGGGCGCGCCCTGCTTGCCGCCAGCCGCGTGGCCATGTTGGATGTCTTGATCGAACAGGGCCTGGCCGACCCGGACTCGGCCCTATTGGCGAGCCCCGGCCAGACCTTCACCCAGGCGCAGCTGATCGCCTGCCGCGACGCCCTGCGAACAGYCGCGCCAGCCGAAGCCTAACCCTAAGCCCCTGTAGGAGCCGATTCATCGGCGAAGGGTTTCCGGCAGCAATCCATGTGGGAGCCGATTCATCGGCGATGGCGCTGCCGCAGCGCCCATATACCCTCAGCGCCGAACACCCGTAGCCACAACATCCGCCCAGAGCTGATCCGCCAGCTGGGTAGAGGCCCCGGCGATCAGATTCGGCACGATCGTGTCCAGACGCGGCGGATCCGTCAGTACGGGCGCGGTCTTGCTGACGTGGTAAACCTTCGAGACGACCACACCGCGCGCGACGATGCGGCAGTTCACCGTCAGGCCCATGGTCACGACCGACGGCTCGCCGTCCGGCGTGTGCACGGCAGTGGTCTGCTGCAGGCCACGGCAGCCGATGATCAGATCAGTGAAGTACTTCGGCTGCAGCGAGGTGCGCAGCTGGGCTTCGATCGCGGAGGCGATATCCGGGGACACCTGCACCTTGGGCGAGCCGGACAGGCCGCCGACGCTGATCACATGGTCACCCTTGTTTTCCAGCGTAAGCCACGGCGAGGCCGGGCTGGCAGCGACCGTGCGGGTCATGTCGCTTTCGATCATGGTCTTGCCGCCGCAGGCGGACAGCATCATGGCCGCGGTGGCGACCAACGCACATTTCGTTACTACGTACTTCATCACGTGCACAAACCCCTGTATTCCCCCAAGACAACCCTCCCAATTTAGCGGCTGGCCCACGCAGCGGCAACCACTCACGAATGTGAAGACGCCTTCCCCGCCGGCTAAAGGCTCATTCCGTGATGCCGATAACCTTTTCGACCCGACCGCGCGAGCGGTTATGATGCCGCTCCGATCCCCGGCAGGACCTCACCCACGATGTTTTCCGCTCGACAGCCTTCCGCTGGTGGAACAGACGCGCTCGCGCGCCTGACCTGGCAGGACTTCGAGCACCTGCTGGCCGAGCACTATCGGGCGCAGGGCTATCGCGTGGAGCACCATGCCCCGGTCACGTCCCTGAAGGCCCTTGGCGCTGGCGTCGATCTGCGCCTGACCCGCGGCACCGAGTCCGTCATCCTTCAGTGCAAGCACTGGGACGCCCTCGAAGTAGAAGTGCAGGAGGTCAACGAACTGCTCAGCGTGATGCTCAACGAAGCCGCAACCAAGGGCATCCTCGTCACGCGTGGCCGCTTCAGCGCCGAGGCGATCAACATCCAGCGTGGCCAGCCGCGCCTGCAGCTGATGGA
>NZ_JBFUJE010000631.1:0-2059 GCF_056401535.1 Luteibacter sp. P4_E6
GTCAGGGTGCGAACGAGGGTGACGCGCAAACTCCACTTCAATCTTGATTTTGCCGCGCTGACCCAGCACCTGAGTCCAGTAGTCAGTTAGATGACGATTGACGTTTAGGACTGCCGTGGACAGTAGAGATGAACGTTCCCGGTCGTCTTCGATGAGCAGCTGTTCAAGCGTTAGCCCCGCGCTCGTTAGGAAGTTGTCCGCTCCCGTGTGCTCGCTTCCCTTGAGCCAATCCTTTTCGTCTTCATCGATTTCGACAGTGTTGGGAAGGTAGCTGTCCTCTTCTCGAAAAAGCGCAAAGAGAGGGACGCGCTTCCAGAAGGTCGTGATAAATGTGGCGGAAGCCGTGGACACGAATACCTTCGGGTCCACTTTTGTCTCACCCTCCTTCGGTTCCGGAATGCCGTTGGCGATGGCGTGTTCCAGCACCTCTTGCACATCCGATTCGAGGCTGAAGAAACGCGTCGTCTTTCCAGCCGTTTGCTTGAACGACGCCTGGAGCACCAAATCCTGCCTCCGAGGGAACAGCGCCTTCATGACGGTCTCAGCCGTGGCCCCAGGCAACTCCGCGCAGATGCTACCAAGCTCATCCTGCGAGAGATTCAACCTCAAGGCCATGCTGGGCCGACTGCTGCCGCGACGGAAATCATCCGAGCTAATGACCCCGATGTGTCCGAAGGCAACATGCAGCGCGTCAAGGATGGCGCTCTTGCCCGACTCGTTTTGCCCGACGAGGGCGGTAACGCCATCGGACGAGAACGGTAGCCAACCTGTGGCAACGATGGAACGAAACGCATCAACCTTGAACGCGACCAGTTTCATGATTTCCCTTGGGCGCTCCGTGCRCCCCAGCCGGTATGCTATGGCATCGGCGGAGTGGATTCACCACGACATCCGCTGGTCGGTAAGGCGACAGGTCTTTGTCGAGCTGCCGCGCCCACGGGTTACAAGTAAGTGCGTTCCCGGAATTCTATATGCGTTATCGGCAAAACTCGTGCTGAGTCCCTGGCGCGGATTGGAGAGTCCCGGCTGGCGGCCGTCGATAAATTTCCTCAGTGCTGTCTGCAGGCTAAGGCGCCTTTAGAGGACACGCTTTAGGACTCTCGCTGAAACAGGCGAGGCGTCACCTGCCGCCCCTGAGCCGCCAACAACTCAAATTGGTCGACGGAACCGGAGGTACGAGACCAATATGCCGAGCCGGCCTTCCTTTTTGCCAGCCCTGCGCGACGGCACCGGCAACCCTTTGCGCAAGGATGGACGAGCAAAAAACCTGTAGGGCATGTACACCAGCGTATGTAGGGGAAAACCTACACACCACCCCTTGGCGCAAAGTATTGCCAGTTCCATCAGGCTATTGCGGCTTCATCTTCGGAAAAGATGTGAAGGCGCGAGCGTTCGCAAGAGATTGCGAGGGCGATCCCGCCTGCTCTAGCGTGCGACGGCGGGTCAGGGGACGCGGGCCGGGGTGCAGGGGATGCATTCCGGCGGGCGGGCTTGGTGCGCGGGCGCAGCCCCGGCTGCGAAGGACTGTCCGTCAGCCACAAGGGCCATGCGCATGCGTTCCACAAAAGGATTGTGTTGGTATCTGGTCGTCGTGCTCTTGACTCTGGCTCCCGCGACATTTGCGCAAACAGCCACAACGAACCCCGAAGACGAGTACAAGAAGCTCGTCAAGGTCAACACCGAGATTCAACCACTCGGAGAGACCCCTTTCGGTGAATCGGTCAACCTGTTCGACGGTGGGCTGTCATTCCACGTTGTCGACATCTCCATCCCCGGCACAGGTCCTACCATCGAAATCGGGCGTACCTTCCACGCCGACGGTGACGCGGCCGTCCGGTGGTCCGACTCGGAGTTCGGCGACTGGGATCTCGATATTCCGAGGCTCACTACGCTCACCTCCAACCAGGGCACCATCATCCAGGGGCCGAATCAAATCGGTTGGTTGGTCAACTCCATCGCGCGCACCGACCGATGCACGAATTTCCGGGAGCCGCCCGACCAGCGCATAGGGCGGCCCGGTTCCGACCCGCTGCCAGCCGATGCGTGGTGGAACCAGGGT
>NZ_JBFUJE010000632.1:0-2059 GCF_056401535.1 Luteibacter sp. P4_E6
CTCCTTGGTCGTGCCCTGCTCGATCAGCGTGCGACCGGCCATGGCGCGCGCGGCGATCTTCGCCAGCGACATGCCGGTGGCCTTGCAGACGAAGGGCACCGTGCGCGAAGCGCGCGGGTTCACCTCGAGGATGAACACGTCGTCACCCTGGATGGCGAACTGCGTATTCATCAGGCCGACGACCTTCAGCTCACGCGCCAGCAGGGTCACCTGGCGGCGCATTTCGTCCTGCACTTCCTGCGACAGCGAGTACGGGGGCAGCGAGCACGAGGAGTCGCCCGAATGCACGCCGGCTTCCTCGATGTGCTCCATGATGCCGCCAACCAGCACGTTGCCGTCGGCGTCCGCGACGATGTCCACGTCCACTTCCACGGCATGGTCGAGGAAGCGATCGAGCAGCACCGGCGAATCGTTGGAAACCTGCACGGCATCGCGGATGTAGCGCGAGAGGTCGGCGTCGGCGTAGACGATTTCCATGGCGCGGCCACCGAGCACGTAGCTCGGGCGGACGACCAGCGGGTAGCCGATCTCGCGGGCCAGGGCCAGCGCTTCGTCGGCGTTGCGCGCGGTGCGGTTCGGCGGCTGCTTGAGGTTGAGCTTGGTGATCAGGTGCTGGAAGCGCTCACGGTCTTCGGCCAGGTCGATCGACTCGGCGTTGGTACCGATCACCGGCACGCCGGCGGCTTCGAGCGCCCGCGCCAGCTTCAGCGGGGTCTGGCCGCCGTACTGCACGATGACGCCCTTCGGCTTCTCGAGGTCGACGATTTCCAGCACGTCTTCGAGGGTCAGCGACTCGAAGTACAGGCGGTCGGAGGTGTCGTAATCGGTCGAGACGGTTTCCGGGTTGCAGTTGACCATGATGGTTTCGTAGCCATCCTCGCGCAGGGCGAGCGCTGCATGCACGCAGCAGTAGTCGAACTCGATGCCCTGGCCGATGCGGTTCGGACCACCGCCGAGCACCATGATCTTGTCACGGTTGGTCGGGTTCGCTTCGCACTCTTCCTCGTACGTGGAGTACATGTACGCGGTGGTGGTGGCGAACTCCGCGGCGCAGGAGTCGACGCGCTTGTACACCGGGCGGACGCCCAGCGTGTGACGCAGGTGGCGCAGTGCGTTCTCGTCCGTGCCGACCAGTTCGGCCATGCGTGCATCGGAGAAGCCCATGCGCTTGAGCTCGCGGATGCGCTCGGCGTTGAGCGCCGTGAGACCCTGGCGCTGCATCTCGCCTTCGGTGATGACGATGTCTTCGAACGCGGCGAGGAACCAGGGATCGATGCGCGTGAGGTCGTGCACTTCTTCCAGCGACAGGCCAGCGCGGAAGGCATCGGCGACGTGGAACACGCGATCCGGACGCGGCTCGCGCAGTTCGCGCTTGAGCGTCAGGAAGCCTTCCTCGCTGCCGATGTCCAGGCCGGTCGGATTGAGGCCGGTCTTGCCGATTTCCAGGCCGCGCAGGGCTTTCTGCAGCGACTCGTGGAAGGTGCGACCCATCGCCATGACTTCGCCCACCGACTTCATCTGGGTGGTGAGGCGTGCGTCGGCGGCCGGGAACTTYTCGAAGGCRAARCGMGGGATCTTGGTGACGACGTAGTCGATSGACGGYTCGAACGACGCCGGCGTGAGACCACCGGTGATGTCGTTGCSCAGTTCGTCSAGCGTGTAGCCGAYSGCGAGCTTGGCSGCGACCTTGGCRATCGGGAAGCCSGTGGCCTTGGAGGCCAGCGCCGAGGAACGCGACACGCGCGGGTTCATCTCGATGACGAYCAYGCGGCCGTCTTCGGCATTGATGCCGAACTGCACGTTGGARCCGCCSGTGTCSACGCCGATCTYGCGCAGYACCGCGATGGACGCGTTACGCAGGCGCTGGTATTCCTTGTCGGTGAGCGTCTGAGCCGGCGCGACGGTGATCGAGTCGCCGGTGTGCACGCCCATCGGATCGAAGTTCTCGATCGAGCACACGATGATGCAGTTGTCCGCCTTGTCGCGGACCACTTCMATCTCGAATTCCTTCCAGCCCAGCACCGACTCTTCGACCAGCACTTCGTGCACGGGCGAGAGC
>NZ_JBFUJE010000633.1:0-2046 GCF_056401535.1 Luteibacter sp. P4_E6
TTCCGTGTTCCGCCGGGCGTGGCGAACGGGAAAAGGATGTCGGTGTCCATGCTCGCGCGTCGATCACCGCCATGCGACCGTAGATTTACGGAGTGTCCTGGCAGCCGATGCGCACCGAGCCCGACACGTACGCGTCGCCACGGAGCGCTGCGTGCACGGCGTCGAGCAGGTCCTCACCGGCCGATGCCTTGACCACGTAACCGCTGCCGAGGGAAAGCGCACGGCGCGCCACGCCGGCGCCGTCGTGGCAGCTGACGAAAACCACGGGTAGGCCGGGGCAGCTGAGGGCGAGTCGGCGCGCCGCTTCCAGTCCGTCCATCTCCGGCATGGCGATGTCGGTAACGACGACGTCCGGCTTCAGAATTTCGACCAGCGACACGAGCGAGACGCCGTTACTGACGACGCCGATGACGTCGAAGTCTTCTCGCAACAAGCGTTCGATCTCCCGTGCGGTCTGCGGATGGTCGTCCGCGAGAACCACACTGGCCCGGAAAGGCATGAAGCGTAACTCGTCCATGAATCCAATTCTCCACTTCGCAGCCGGCGCGGAATAGCGTAAAGCTACGCGATTGCTTCTGCGTATATCTACTTCCGTGTTTTTCCGGTCAGAACAGCAGACCGAGGTCCTCCGAGCGCCGCACCAGTTCGAGCGTGCTGTGCACATCCAGGATCTGCATGATGGTGTATTTGTGCGCTTCCACCGTGCGTACCGAGAGCCCCAGCTGTGCCGCGATCTGCTTGGAGCGCAGGCCGGATCCGACCAGGCGCAGCACTTCGCGCTGCTTCGGTGTGAGTTCGTGAAGGTCGGCCATGCGGCCACGCAGGTAACGAGCGCCCAGCGAGGGCGTGACGTAGGTGCCGCCGGCAAGCACCTGGTGCAGTGCACTGAGCAACTCGTCGCCGGCGGATAACTTGAGCACGTAGCCGTTGGCGCCGGAGCGCATCGCGGAGGCGGCCAGCGCGGGTTCGGCATGCATGGTCAGGAAGACGAACGGGGTGCTGTCGCCGCGGCCGCGAAGCGTCTTCAGGACTTCCAGGCCGTTGCCGCCGGGCATGTTGATATCCGAGAGGATCAGATCCGGACTCTCGCGCTCGATGACATCCAGCAGGCTGCGGCCGTCCTGGGCGAGGGCGACCAGTTCGAAGTCGTCGTCGAGAAGGCGCTCGATGCCCTCGGCGACCATGCGGTGGTCATCCGCAAACACGATGCGCGGAAGCGCCTCGCAATTCAGTTCGTCTCCAGCGGAATGCGCAGACATAGATCCACTCCCTTTCCCGGTGCGGTACGCAATTCGAAGCTGCCCCCCAGCAACTTCGCTCGTTCGTTCATGCTGATCAAACCGATACCCGGTCCCGCCGAAGGCAACTCATCGGGATCGATCCCCTTGCCGTCGTCGAAGATCCATAGCGACGCGAGGTCGCTGGTCACCGACGCCTTGATGGTCACCTGGCTGGCTTGCGCGTGACGGAGCGCATTCGCCAAGGCTTCCTGGGTGACACGATAAAAGCACAGGGCGATGTCCGCGGAGAGCACATCGATGGCCCGGTCGGCGATGAAAACCACATGCGGCGCGCGTGGGCGGCGCGACGTATGGCACAGCGCCTCGAGCGAGTCCCGCAGGCCGGCGTGATGCAGGCAGCTTGGGTGAAGTTCGTGTGAGAGCTGGCGGACATCTTCGGACAGAGCGATGACTTGGTGCTGGATGTGCGTCACGTCGGCCTGGGCCGAAGGAGGGACGCGCCGCCGCAGTGCACTGAGACCGATCGAGGTGGCCGCGAGCCGCTGGTTGACGTCGTCGTGCAGGTCGCGCGCCAGTCGCGCGCGCTCCTGTTCCTGGGTGGCGATGATTCGCCCGGTCACCTCGCGCAGTTCGTCATGCGCGAAGGCCAGGGCGCGACGGCTGGCGAAGCGTTGCTCGACGACCACGGCGAGCGTCAGTGCGGAGAGGGATGCGGTGAGCGTCCACAGCTGCAAGGCGAGCGTGGTGTCCTGCGGCGTGGAGGCCACGAATGGCCCATGTCCGCTGACGCTCAGGTGCCCCGCCA
>NZ_JBFUJE010000634.1:0-2045 GCF_056401535.1 Luteibacter sp. P4_E6
GTCTGCAGACATCCAAGTTCTTGGCAAGACGGTCAAGCGGGGCGGCAGCGCTGCAGCGGGGCTCTATCTATTCAATTTCCAGAGCGACCCCATCAGCATATTCCGCTCGCCCTTCGACTTCGTGCGGTTTTACATTTCCCGCGCATCGCTGGAGGAGCTCGCGCGCGACGCGGGCGTGACGATGACGGGCAGCCTCTCACGCCCGGAGTTCGGCACGCTGGATCCCGTGCTCTACAACCTCGCCCTTGCGATGCTGCCGGCGCTCGACCGCCCCGACGAACCGAACCAGCTCTTCGTCGACCAGATCGCCCTGGCGTTCCATGCCCATGTGGTCCTCAACTACTCGGGCCCGTGCACGGACCTCGTGCGGAGGCGCGCTAAACTGTCGCCATGGCAGGCAAAACTGGCCACCGACCTCATCGCATCCCGACTCGATGGGAAGCTCTCCATCGCCGAATTGGCGTCTGCCTGCGGCCTGTCGCAAAGCCACTTCTCGCGAGCGTTCTTCCACACTCTGGGCGTTCCGCCCCACCGGTGGCTGCTTGCCAGCCGGGTGGAACACGCCAAGCAGCTGATTTCGTCGGGTGCGTTGCCGCTGACCGACGTCGCAAGGGCGTGCGGTTTTGCCTCGCAGAGTCACTTCACTCGTGTTTTCACGGGGCTGACCGGCATGCCACCCGGTAAGTGGGGACGCATGCGCCGGCGGCTCGGCGCGTTCGAAGTCAACGTGACCGGCGGGTCCTTCGATCACCGCGCCCAGTGATTTTGACCGTCCTTCGGCAATCGGATTGAGCAAAGCGTTTGGTTTGCTGCTATCGAACCGAGCGTTGAGTGCCGACGATAGAAGGCGGATGAGGATGTCCATCGTTCGCGACCGGTGCACCGAACGCCTTCTTTCACTCACGGGAGAGCTCCGATGACGCTGGTTCTCAAAGGGAAGGTCGCCCTCGTAACGGGAGGCACGCGCGGCATCGGTCGGGCGATTGCGCTTCGTCTGGCAAAGATGGGCGCCGACGTCGTCATTACCTACACCCACAGTGCCCAGGTTGCAGACGCGATAGTCAACGAGCTGTCAGCAGGTGGCAACCGAGCGCGGGCTTATCGTGCAGACCAGGGCGACCGCATCCAGGTTGAAGACATGGTCGAATGGGTGCGCGCGGATCTAGGGCGCCTTGACGTCGTGGTCAACAACGCTGGCATCTTCGACATGGGCCCCATTTGCGAACAAGGCGATGACGATCGGCTAGAGCGCGTCTTTGCCATCAACGCCGAAGGAACTATTGCGACGATCCGCGCCGCGGCTCGCAYCATGGAAAACCATGGCCGCATCATCAACATTTCTTCGTCTTCGGCCACGCGCGTGGGCGCGGTGGGGCTTGCCGACTACGCTTCGAGTAAAGCAGCGGTCGAGGGGTTTACCAAAGGAGCTGCCTGGGATCTCGCCAAGCGCGCCATCACGGTCAATGCCCTGTCGGTGGGACCGGTTGAGACGGACATGAACCCGCTCAATACTGACATGGCTGCATGGCTGCAGTCACTGACAGCCGTTGGCCGCTACGGGCGCGTTGACGAAATCGCCTCGGTTGTCGCGTTCCTCGCATCGCCCGAGTCAAGCTTCGTCACCGGGGCCGTCATCGCCGTCGATGGCGGCATGAATGCTTAACGGCCGGACTTTTCTGCGGAGTCGCTTTCTTGCGGCGCAGGAACGGGACAAAACGATGGCTAGCATCAAGCCGAGTTCGCCGGACTCCCCCTACCATGTCTAGATACATCAATCGGAGCCGACAATGTCCTATGGAACCGAGCAGATCACGGTCACTCGCATCGCCAAGGTCACCGATCTGCCCTATGAGCTCGCGACGGCCCGCTTTGAACACACGCTCGGCCATTGGAACGATGCCGACGGCATGGCGTTCGTCAAGCGCAAGGCACCATGGCTGGAAGTCCAGGCCCGAATCTGGACGGTGGCCAACCCCCATGGCCTGATGATCTTCCATAAGGTCGACCAGGGCGCACTGACGTCGCTGTCGGGCAAGGTCAAGCAG
>NZ_JBFUJE010000635.1:0-2041 GCF_056401535.1 Luteibacter sp. P4_E6
CTGCGCAAACCACCGAAGAGGCCGTCGTCGCGCAGAACCGGGCCGGGCGCGCCACCGTCGTCGCCGTGGCTCAAGCACAGCGGCAGGTCGCTGCCGCCAAGCTCTCGGCAGTCCGCGCGCGCGGGGCCGAGCGTGCGGCCAATGCGGTGTTGGTCAGCACGGTGGGTCTGCCCCCGGAAACCGAAATCATCCTCGCCGACGAGACGGCCCCGGCCAATGCCACCGTCGTCCGCGCCCCGGTCAGGGGCCTGATTGCCGAAGCGCTGCGTCGCCGGCAGGACCTGCAGGCGGCAGGCAGTCAGGTCAGTGCGGCCAACGCCCGCCTCGACGCAGCAAGGGCCGCCTACCGGCCGACCATTTCGCTGAGCGCGCAGGCTTTTCAAAACGCTGGCGCGGTCAGCAGCGATGGCAGCCGCTACTCGTCCGTCAACCGGCCCGGCGGGGCCATTCTGGTTGCCTTCGAATTGCCGCTGGTCGACGGCGGCATGCGCAGAAGCAACGTTGCCATGGCCAACTCTCAGGTCGCCGGCGCACTCGACCAGCTCGACGCACTCAAAGACCGCATCTCCGCTGAAGTTGTCCGCGCCGACGTTGCGCTCGCAAYAGCCGTGCAGCAGCGGGATGAAACCGACGCGTATGTCTCGGCGTCAAAGGCGGCCTTCGATGCCGCGCTCGCCAGCTTCAGGCGCGGTCTCTCGACCGTCCAGGAGGTTGAATCGGGCAACGCCGCTTTGGCCGAGGCAATCGCGGACCGGGAATCGGCGAATGCTGACCTTCAGGTCGCCGTCGCGCAGCTGGCACTGGCGACGGGCGCCATTTCAGTGGACGCAACCGAAGCCGGCGATGGCAAGCGTCCGCAGGATGAGCCGCGCGCGCAGCACGCCGTTGCATCCGACATCCCCATCCTTCAACCAGGAGAACGTCCATGAGCAAGAAAACCGCGCAGATCATCGTTGAAACGCTCGAAGCAGCAGGCGTCAAACACTGCTACGGCATCGTGGGCGACACGATGAACCTTCTCGCCGAACACATCGAGGGAAGCACCATCGAATGGGTCCACATGCGCCACGAGGAAGCCGGCGCCTTTGCCGCCGGGGCAGAGGCCATGGTCACGGGTCAGCTGACCGCGTGCGGGGGCAGCTGCGGGCCAGGCAGCCTCCACTTCATCAATGGCCTCTACGAAGCCAACCGCAACCGCGCGCCGGTCGTTCTCATCGCAAGCCAGATCCAGCGCAGCGACATCGGCTTCAGTTCCATCCAGGAGGTCGATTTCACACGCGTCTTCGACGAGTGCTCGGTGTATTGCGACATGATTCTCACCCCCGACCAGGCGCGCAAGAAGACCGTTCTTGCCTGCCAGGCAGCGCGGTCGTTGCGCGGTGTGGCCGTGCTCATCGTCCCGGTCGACATCTCCGACTCGCCCGTCACCAATGATGTGCCGTTCAGTGTCCAGGTCAGCCAGCCCCTGGTGCGTCCCAACGACAACGAGCTCCAGCGCATCGCGGACATCCTCAATGCAGGAAACCGCATTGCAATTTATGGCGGCTCCGGTTGCGAGGGCGCCCTCGACGAGATTCTCGCCGTGGCCGATTGTCTCAAAGCACCCATCGCGCACACCTCCCGCGCCAAGGACTTCCTCGAGTTTGGCAATCCCCACAACATCGGCATGACGGGCATCCTCGGCAACGAGGCGGGCTTCAATGCGGTGCT
Source organism: Luteibacter sp. P4_E6 (assembly GCF_056401535.1). Lineage (NCBI taxonomy): Bacteria > Pseudomonadati > Pseudomonadota > Gammaproteobacteria > Lysobacterales > Rhodanobacteraceae > Luteibacter > Luteibacter sp. P4_E6. The sequence continues at coordinate 1,711 of NZ_JBFUJE010000635.1, forward strand.
CAAGTGCGACACCCTCCTGCTGCTCGGTGCGGACTTTGCGTGGCGGCAGTTTTACCCTGACCACGCCGACATCGTGCAAATCGACATCGACCCCATGCATCTGGGACGCCGTCACCCGGTGACACTGGGCGCGGTCGGTGACGTCAAGGAGACCATGAAAGCCCTCCTGCCGCTGCTCAACCGCCGGGAAGACACGGTCTTTCGCGACGAGTATGTCAACCGCTACAACAAAACCATGGCCGAGATGCGCGGTCACGCGAAGCCCGGCGCCCACGACTCGATTCCCGGCTCGTACCTCGCCAGTGTGCTCGACCGTGTCGCGGCCGATGAC
>NZ_JBFUJE010000636.1:0-2039 GCF_056401535.1 Luteibacter sp. P4_E6
AAATAGACTAGTGCCCTTGGCGGCGAGAACCGCACGCGCGCTCCCAAYGTCGATATCCCAGCCGACGTCAGTGACCTGGCTGCCCAACGTCGCTCGAGCTGCTTCGAGCTCACCAACCGCGGTAGCGAGCTCGCCCGCCCGCTCGACACCCCCGTCCCAAAGTTCCGAGGCGAACGTCTCAGGACTGGCCGGAGGCGCACTGGCTACGCGTTCGCCAATTTTGGCCAGGCGCTGCAGTTCGTTGGTGGTAGGTGAAGTCTCCCGTCCCAAGGCGTGGGCCAAGCCCTTGCCAGCGTGGATGATGACGCTCGCCGCATCGGCAACTTCGCGCAGGTGCCCGATGCCGGCGCTGCTGAAGCCGGAAGGCAGCTCGCCGAAGGCGAGGCGCGGCTCAGAGACATCTGTCGTCCAAGCTGACTCTGTGACGCGCGATGACAGCGCCTGACGGACTTCCTCGTAACGACGCCCATCGAAAAGCACTGCATCGATTGCGCTGGGCTCTTGCCACAAGTCGTGCCCCATAGCACGGGCAGAGAGTGCCGGAGCGCTGGCGACCCTGCGAGCCAGTATCGCCAGTGCCGGCAGATCAGTCAGACGTCGCGGCGCGTCTGCTTCCAGTAGCGTTGCGAGTGCACCGATATGGTTTCGGGCGGTACTGAACTGAGTGGCCAAGCTGCTGACCCTGACGACAAGGCGATCGCGATCGGCCGGGGTGATGGCCTCAAGATTAACGCCGACCCAGGCGTGATCGGCAGGAATTCCGAGATGCTGGATGCGCTCAACGAGGTCCGCCAACAGATCCCGGCGACGCGCAAAGCCGTCCTCGCCCCACGTATCGGGTTGGACCAGCTGCAGGTCGTTCGCTTCGACCCCCAACTGCCGCAGCCGCGTAAGCTGGGCCATCACCTGGAAAGGAGAGAGCCCGGATGCTTTGTCCAGCTCGTGAAGTCGGATCGCATGGCCGTTAAGGTCATCGCGCGCCTCGGTTAGCCGTGCGATCAGGCTCCCTGGGGACGACGCGCGCGGTGCGCCCAGTTCCCATGTGCGTCGCAGCTCCTCGAGAACGGCGCGCTTGTTGGCTTTGTTACTGTRCAATTCGAGGCATGCGTCGCCAACGCCCTTCTCGTCGAGGCGTCGCTTGACTACATCCAGAGCTGCCATTTTCTCAGCAACGAAGAGGACGGTCTTACCGTCCTTGATTGCTGAAGCAATGACGTTGGCGATGGTCTGACTTTTGCCCGTGCCAGGCGGCCCCTGAATGACCAGATCACGCCCTCGGCGCACCTCGTGGATGGCCATCGCCTGCGAACTGTCGCAATCCATGATGTGGAGCATGTCAGCTGGCGAGATAACCGGATCTACATTCGCGTTCTCGTCCAGCATCCCTTCGCCACCTGGAAAACCTTCGGCGAGCAGGCCTTTGATCAGGTCGCGATCTATCAGACTGGCGCCCTTGGGCCACACGGCCGGATCGAGGTCGCGATACATCAGGAACTTGGCGAAGGAAAAGAAACCGATCGACACCTCATCAGGAACAACTTCCCAGCCCTCTTTCGCCTGGACCGTCTCTTGGACACTGGAGAAATAGGCCTCGATATCGAATGAATCGTTTGCTTCAAAGACGGGCATGCGCAGCGCGTGAACGCGGTCCAGATAGGCCTCGAGCGAAAGATTGGAGGCGATATCTTCCTGGCGCGCCTTTACCTTGAAACGCTCGCCTGCCGTACCTCGATCGAGTGAGACCGGAACCAGAATGAGCGGGGCAAAACGGATGTTCGCCGCGTTATTCGGGTCGATCCACTTCAGAGCGCCCAAGGTAAGGAAGAGGACGTTGACGCCCTGCTCCTCTTCCAGAGTGCGGGAGTCCAGATAGAGCTCGAGAAGGCGCTTCTGCAGACCCTTGCCGGTCAGTCGCGTTTGCAGCTTGGTGTCTGCATGGCGTCGAAAAATGCCACGGTCGTCGATCGAATCGTCATCAGGTTGCGCAAGATCGTCAATTTCATCTTTTTCTGTACCGGTTTCGTCGACCAGTGCAGCAT
>NZ_JBFUJE010000637.1:0-2036 GCF_056401535.1 Luteibacter sp. P4_E6
TGCTGGTTCAACCACAGGCTGAAGGCGTCGTGCACCACGCCCTCGACGATGCCGGCGGCGGCGCGCGACGACAGGCGCTCCTTCGTCTGGCCGGCGAACTGGGCGTCCTGCAGCTTCACGCTGAGTACGAAGGCCAGGCGTTCCCAGACATCTTCCGGGGCCAGCTTCACGCCTCGCGGCAGCAGGTTGCGCAGGTCGCAGAACTCGCGGATGGCGTTGGTGAGGCCGGAACGCAGGCCGTTCACATGCGTGCCGCCCTGCGCGGTGGGAATCAGGTTGACGTAGCTTTCCTGGACCAGGTCGCCTTCCGGCAGCCAGGCGAGGGCGACGTCGAGTGCATCGGTCTCGCGGGCGAAATGCTTGACGAACAGGCCCGACGGCAGCGCTTCCGCCCCCTGCAACTCACCGCGCAGATAGTCGGGCAGGCCATCTTCGAAGTACCACTCGGTGGTTTCGCCGGAGGCTTCATCGAGCAGGCGCACGGTGAGGCCCGCGCAGAGCACGGCCTTGGCGCGCAGCAGGTGCTTGAGCTTGGAGACGAGGATCTTCGGTGTATCGAAGTACTTCGCGTCCGGCCAGAAACGCAAGGTGGTGCCGGTCTTCTTCTTGGGGACGGTGCCGATGACTTCGAGCTCGCTGGAGCGGTCGCCATTGGCGAAGCTCATGCGGTATTCCTGGCCGTCGCGACGGATGGTCACGTCGACCTTGTGCGACAGCGCATTCACCACCGAGACGCCGACGCCGTGCAGGCCGCCTGAGAAAGCGTAGTTCTTGTTCGAGAACTTGCCGCCGGCGTGCAGGCGCGTGAGGATCAGCTCGATGCCGGGAACGCCCTCTTCGGGATGGATATCCACGGGCATGCCGCGGCCGTCGTCGGTGACTTCCACCGAGCCGTCGTTGAAAACGGTGACGTCGATGGTTTTCGCATGGCCGGCGAGGGCTTCGTCGACCGAGTTGTCGATGACTTCCTGCGCCAGGTGGTTCGGTCGCGAGGTGTCGGTGTACATGCCAGGGCGGCGCTTGACCGGGTCAAGGCCGCTGAGGACTTCGATGTCTGCAGCGTTGTAACGAGTATTCATTAGGTATCGAGGCCGTTCGTAGCCGGGCAGGATGGGGTCAGGTCGCGTGGATGGTCAAGCCTGAGGCTAGTGGATATCACCCGGCGAGATTCCTGTAGGAGCCGATTCATCGGCGATCCCGCGGCAGCGGGCAAGGCTGCTGCGAGCACCCAATCGCCGATAAATCGGCTCCTAYGCAGTCGTACGGGCAATCAGGGACTCACAGCGGCGCGCAGTGCCACTCGAGCCATTCGCGGTCGGCGCCGTCCAGCAACGGGGACAGGGCGCCGCGTACGGTGGCGTGATAGTCGTCCAGCCAGGCCCGCTCGGAGGGTTCGAGCAGCCGCGGTTCGAGCCCACGACGGTCGAACGGGCAAAGGGTGAGGGTCTCGAAGGCGAAGAAGTCGCCGAACTCGGTGCTGTCCGCCTGGGTCACGACGGCCAGGTTTTCGTGGCGGATACCGTAGCGGCCCGGCTTGTAGAGGCCGGGTTCGATCGAGGTGATCATGCCGGTCTCCAGAGGGACCAGTGCGACACCTGCTCTGGGAGCCCGGATGCCATGGGGGCCCTCATGCACATTGAGGAAGTAGCCCACGCCGTGACCCGTGCCGTGGCCGTAGTCCATGCCGGCCGCCCAGAGCGGCGCACGGGCAAGGGCATCGAGTTGCGGGCCGCTGGCGCCCTTAGGAAAGCGGGCGCGGGAGAGCGCGATCATGCCCTTGAGCACGAGTGTCGAGTCGCGTCGCTGCTCGTCGGTCACCGGCCCCAGCACGAGCACACGCGTGATGTCGGTGGTGYCGCCCAGGTACTGGCCGCCCGAGTCGATCAGAAGCAGTCCCTTGGCCGCAAGCGGGCTGAAGTGCGCCTCGGTCGCCCGGTAATGCGGGAGCGCGCCGTTGGCCTGGTACGCGGCGATCGTCGAGAAGCTTTCGCCGACGAAGCCGCTCTGTGAGGCACGGGCCTCGCGCACGATGGTGT
>NZ_JBFUJE010000638.1:0-2036 GCF_056401535.1 Luteibacter sp. P4_E6
GGCCAGAACATTAGGGCCGCCGGCAGGTAGTTGCGATGCTCGAAATAGAGCTCCAGCGGAATGGACGTTGATTCAACCAGATGAGCTGCAAAGAAAAAGAGCACCGCCGCGGCAGCCGCAGGATAGCGTCGGCGATAGCGCCAAGCCAGGAAAATCACGATGCCCAGGGCCGCCATCGCTGGCAGAGTCCATAGGGGATCGAATAGCGAGATCGCGGCGGGGAATTGGTCGTGGAACACGCTCCCGGCAATCCGGACCACCAGAAACAGCTGTCCGAGGTAGGTCCACAGGATCGTCGGTTCGGTAAGAAGGCGCTGCCCTACGGACCAGCCGCGGTACGACGGCGACGCGTTATCGATGCCTCGGTAGGCAAACCAAATGAGCCCTAGCGCGACAGCGAGGGCCCAAGGTGCGCACGTGGACAGGAGCCAGCGCCGGTAAACTCGTGCATTGGCCGTCAGAGGCGGCAGGCAGGACTCGACGACGAGGATTAGTAGGGGTACTAGCGCGCCGTTCGCTTTCGAAAGGAGGGCTAGGACGGTGAAGAGGTTTATACCGGCGACGATCCAGATTCGCCCGCCGGTTCTTCGTGCAAATCGTTGCCGGCCAGTCAGCCACGCATGCATGCCGAGCATCGCAAACGTCGCCGGTAACATGGCTTCGCGTTGAATTACATAGAGGACGGTCGAGGTGAAAATGGGGTGCAGCAACCAGAGCGTGCAGCCAAACCAGGCGCTCATGGCTTGCTCGCGACGCCCGAGTGCGAGAGCGCCTCCCAGTCGCCACAACAGGCTACTCAATAGCAGGCCGTTAGCAAGATGGATCAGGAGGTTGGTGCGTTTGAAAGGAGCTGGCGAAGCTGGCCAGTCTCGCGCATCCCAGAGGAACGAAGCCAACGCGAGAGGTCGCCCGGTCGGGTCGGCGGTGCCCGAAGTGATATAGCGAACGAACGCAGTCCAGCTGTCGATCGGACCTTGTGCGCCGAGCGCGGGAAGGTTGGCAAAATCGTCGAAGAGAAAGTCGCCCTTGAGGCCCTTCGAGTAAACAAAGAGCGTGACGACCAGGGATGCGAGAATCCCGACGATCAGGAGGGCGAGGGGGCGGTCGGTGCGCACGTGATTCATCCAAAAAAAAAGGGGCCGTGAAACGGCCCCTTCTCGTAAAGCGTGAAGCGTATCAGGTACGGCAGGAGGTCGGCAGGTAAGCATCAGGCACGTCCGTGCCAGCGCTCGACTTGCAGTTCCAGCTGATCGAGCCGCCATTGTCGGTCGCCGAGAGGACGATCTTCTTGGTGGCGATCTTGCTGTTGACGTCTGCGCCGCCAAAGGTAGCGATGATCTTGCCCGGGGTGGTCACGCCTGCATCGACGCCCGTCACGTACTTGCCCGAAATGGAGCCAGYACTGGGCAGGCCGGCGGACTTCTGCGTGCTCGGCCAACGGCCGGTGTTGTTGTAGAACTCAGCAACGGCCGTCTTGGCGCCGTCAGCGAGGTTCATGCCTTCCGACACCTGGGTGCGGATCAGGTAGTTCTGGTACTGCGGGATGGCGATGGCAGCCAGGATCGCGATGATGGCGACCACGATCATCAGTTCGATGAGCGTGAAGCCCTTCTGGACGTTCTTCATGGAGTTTCCTCGTTACTGTTGACTAACCGAAATTAAGTGACGCCCCCTGAGCCCTAGCTCCCTCCGCCCTAAGGTTGGAGAGCGCTCCCTCACTTGCTTTGGTCAGGAACGACCAGGAAGCTCGCCGCAAAGCCTGCATTGAACATGCCACGACTCCCGCGACCGGCATATTTCCTCATACTTGCCGGTGCCGGGATTGTGCATCCTGTCACGCTTGCGGATCAACAGGAAAATTTCGCGGATTCAGTGGATTGCAGTAGATTTAGTAGTGACGCTTAAGGTCAGGATGTGACGCGAAACGTCAGTTCGTGCGGCACGTGGTGGGCAGGTAGCGATTGTCCAGGGTGGACTTGCAGACCCACCCGATGCTGCCGGTATTGTCGATCGGGGAAAGGCTGACCGTATTGGGG
>NZ_JBFUJE010000639.1:0-2034 GCF_056401535.1 Luteibacter sp. P4_E6
TCCTGCCATAGCTGCGCGAGGCGCAGGATCGGGGTAGATACCTGGCCCGCTAGCATGTTGAACGCAACGAGTTGCCCGACGGTCAGGGAACCATCAATCACCAACTTGGCGCCCCAGTAGAGAATCGCAACACCGACCAACTTTTGCAGGAGCTGAACGCCCTGCTGGCCGACATTGGCAAGACGCGTGACCCGGAAACCGGCCGTCACGTAGGCGGCCAGCTGGTTGTCCCACAGCCTGGTCATGCGCGGGGAGACTGCCATGGCTTTGACGGTGCCGATGCCAGATATGGCCTCGACCAGGAAAGACTGGTTGTCGGCACCCCTGGTGAACTTCTCATTGAGCCGTCGACGCAGCACCGGGGTGATGGCGGCCGACCATGCGGCGTAGAGCGGCAACGACACCACGACCACCAGGGTCAGCCAGCCGCTGTAGGCAAACATCACAGCGAGGAAGACGAACGGGAAAAGGAGGTCGAGGACCGAGGTCAGTGTCTGCCCGGTCAGAAAGTTGCGGATGTTCTCAAGCTCCCGGACCCTGGCGATGGTGTCGCCGACTCGGCGCGACTCGAAATAGGCAAGGGGCAACGAGAGGACATGACGGAAGAGCTTTGCACCCAATTCAACGTCAATCCGGCTTGTTGTGTGTGCGAAAACGAACGTGCGCAAGCCAGAGAGGACCACGTTGAACAAGGTGATGGCCACCAGCCCCACGGTTATGACGTTGAGCGTGGTCATGGCGTGGTGGACAAGAACCTTGTCCATCACCACTTGGAAGAACAATGGCGTGACCAGTGCGAAGAGTTGCAGGAACAGGGAGACGCACAGTACTTCGAGCAGCAGCTTTCGGTACTTGACGACGGCCGGGATGAACCATGTGAAATCAAAACGGGCCAGACCGGCGACGAGGGATGCTCTCGACGTCACGGCGAGGATCCGGCCCTCGTAACGGGCGGCAAATGCCTCTGCGGTCCACAGAACGGGTCGGCCAAGCTCAAGGTCATGGACTAGATATTGGCTGCCTTGCACCCTCGCAACGAGGAAAGCGGCGCCGTCAGACCGGAGGGCAAGCGCGGGAAGGGAAAGCTGACCTATCCGCGCTATCGGCTGGTCGACGATCCGCGCCTTCAGACCGAGCTTGCGTGCAGCGAGCAGGAGGCTGGCGTCATCGAGCCTGTCGCTGCCGAGCCCTGCGTCGTGGTGGATTTGTTCGGCACTCGCCGCAATGCCGTGAAACTGGGCAAGGAGGACCAGTCCCCGAATAGCCAGATCCGGTCGAGGCATGGCAGCTTGCGACGGCAACGGCCGCTCCGGTTCTATGGCATTCACCGAAGTCGGATGTTTCTCAGCGACAGCATCCATGCGCAAACTCCGTTGCAAGTCATATTTCCCAGGGGGTCCAGACAGCCGCTAAGGCCCGGCCGATCGCAGGCAAGGCAACGAGGCTACTGAGTTGACGACAGATTATTGCGGCCGTCGTGAGTTCTTGCGATTGAGTCTGGCAGAGGTACCGCCACGACAGCAAGAGGTGGGCCATATGCAAATTCGGTGTACTGCCGACCCGAGATTCTGCTGGGCGGCCACGCCTTGATTTCGCCTTGTGCGCGGGCCGGAGGTTGTGGCGGCATGATCGGGACCGCGAGATGCCGAACTGGACGCCATGCGAGGTGGCAGGCCGCGAGGCGGACGTGTCTAACTCGATGAAGATCTTTGCGACATCGTTAAGGACATCCCGACATTTGCCTTGCGCAGCACCTTCAAGCGCGTGTTTCTGACCGTAGTAGGGACGACCCCGGCCAAGTGGTGGCGGATAATCCCCCCACCTCGGCCGACTGCCGGCGCAACTTGCCACGGGCTGCCGATGTACACCGTGTGTATGCCCCGACGGGCCGTCGCACCGTAGGCTCACAACTATAGAGGCACAACGCATTTTCCGGCAAAAACGGCAGCGCAGTTCCTAGCCCCGCCTGGTGTGGAGGCGACACTCTGGATGTCCGGGCATACGGGTCCGGCTCTTCTCCCCTCAGGATAGCCC
>NZ_JBFUJE010000640.1:0-2032 GCF_056401535.1 Luteibacter sp. P4_E6
CCCTTGGGGCCGCGGCGCGGCTCTTCGAGACGGGCCGTAGGCGCCGCTCTCGCTCGCCCGGAAACGGCGCGGCCCTCAGCTTAAGCGGCCCCAAGGGCCAACCCGACCGCGACACCGGAYGTYGAGGTTGCGTGGGGCAAAAGCACCACGCCGCGYCGTCGCCGTGCGCCGCACGACTGCCTCRACTCGCTCTTCGCGCTGTCGTAGGAGCCGCTTCAGCGGCGAACCCTCATGCTGTCGGGTTTGCGAATGAGGCCTTGGGGTGATCGGGCGAGCCGTTGAACGCCTGCATGATGAGATTCGAAGCCTCATTCGCGACATCACCTCTGAGGGTTCGCCGCTGAAGCGGCTCCTACGAGAGCAGCGTGAGCCTCCGCAGCGGGTTATCGGCCAACAACGCCGAACCCTGCGAAGAACCCTTTTTCCGGGCTGCTCGCTACACTGCCGGTAATGATCGAGACCGACCGACTCACTCGTTGTTATGGGCCGCTGACCGCGGTGGATGCCTTGACCCTGCGCGCCGAGCCGGGGCAGGTGCTTGGGCTGTTGGGGCCCAACGGCGCCGGCAAGTCGACCGCCATGCGCATGATCGCCGGCTTCCTCGCGCCGACCTCGGGGACGGCGCGCGTATGCGGCCACGATGTGCGCAAGGAGCCGCTCGCCGCCAAGCGCGCGCTGGGCTACCTGCCGGAAGGGGCGCCCAGCTACGGCGAGATGACTATCCGCGAATTCCTCGTCTTCATGATGCGCGTGCGTGGCCTGGACCGGGACATCGCATTCCGCCGTTTCGACGAAGTGGTGATGCGGCTCGAGCTGGAGGATGTGCTCGAGCAGACCATCGGCACGTTGTCGAAAGGCCTGCGCCGGCGCGTCGGGTTGGCGCAGGCCATCCTGCACGATCCGCCCGTGCTGATGCTGGATGAGCCGACCGATGGCCTGGACCCGAACCAGAAGCACTCGGTGCGCATGCTCATCGACGCGATGGCTCGCGAACGCACGATCCTGATTTCCACGCATCTGCTCGAGGAAGTGCACGCGCTATGCAACCGCGTGGCGATTATCGCTAACGGCAAGCTGCTTGCCGACGCGACGCCTGCGGAGCTCGAAGCGCGCTCGCGTTACCACGGCGCCGTGTCGTTCAGTGCAGCGGGTAGTGGCGTGTCCCGCGAGATGCTGGCGCGTATTCCCAGCGTCGCGTCGGTGGAAGTCGATCCGCTCGACGGTCGCGTCACCGTCTTCCCGCGCCCTGGACAGCCGATCCTCGAGGAGGTGCAGGCCTTGTTACGCACGCAGAACCTCGAAGTCTCCGAGATCCAGCTGGAGCAGGGACGTCTCGACGAGGTGTTCCGGCAGATCACCACGCAGCCGCGCGGAGCGCAGTCATGAGCGGCGTGACGGCGATCATGCGCCGTGAGCTGTGGAGCTACTTCGTCACGCCCGTGGCCTACGTATTCATGGTGATTTTCCTGGTCATGGCCGGGGTGCTCACGTTCTACACGGGGGATTTCTACGATCGTGGACTCGCCGACCTCCAGCCCYTTTTCGACATGCATCCCTGGCTCTACCTGGTACTCGTACCTGCGGTAACCATGTCCACGTGGGCCGAGGAGCGCGCTTCGGGCACGCTGGAACTCCTGTTCTCCCTGCCGGTGTCGATCTCGCAGGCCGTGCTCGGCAAGTTCCTCGCCGCCTGGGCTTTCATCGGTATCTGCCTGGTCCTGACCTTCCCGATCTGGATCACGGTGAATTATCTCGGCGACCCCGACAACGGTGTGATCCTCGCCGGTTATGTCGGCAGCTGGCTGATGGCCGGCGCCTTCATCGCCATCGGTACGTGCATGTCGACGGCGACGCGCAGCCAGATCATCGCCTTCATCCTCACCGCGGCGGTGTGTTTCCTGCTGTTGCTCTGCGGCCAGCCGCAGGTACTCGATTTCTTCCAGGACGCGGTGCCCCCGAGGGTGATCGGTGCGCTAGGCCAGCTGAGCATTGCCCGGCATGCCAATGCCATTGCGCGCGGCGTGCTCGATCT
>NZ_JBFUJE010000641.1:0-2023 GCF_056401535.1 Luteibacter sp. P4_E6
GACCTGTTCGCTGCTTATAACCACCTGACGATGGAAGGCGCTCAAGCCTCTACCAAGTACGTCTTCAACAGCGGCACTAGTGGCTTTCTCGACATCCCGACTAGCCGTGAGCGTCAACGTGTCGACGGCTTCCTTTGCTTCGGAAGCAGCTCGAGTGAGTGCAAAGGCGGCCGATCGCTGTGTCGACACGGCCGTCTCGCTTCTCCGCTCCAGAGCTTCCGCAAGCAAAGCGAGTTGCTTGGCCGTGTGTACAACCGCGGAGAGATTTCCGTCCATGAATCGTTCGGGTCAAAAGTCGAGGGGCGATTCTGACGGACACGTAGGACTTTGAATCGCTAACGAACGATTTTTCCGAAAAGTTCTATACATCGACAGGAGCATCATGTCGGGATCGTAGGGCAACGATCAACGCCGCCTACAGACAACTCGAAGTTGTTTTGATACGGTCATCTCGTTGCCTGCGTCGTCGCTATGAATGCTGCGCAGACAACCATCGCTCAATGCGGTGAAGAAGCGCGGCCCAGAGGTGTATCAGCACCCCTGGACCGCTAACCACTAACAACTACCTAGGAGTAGATCAGTGGCTACCACCGATCATACGGTACGAGCTCGCCCGTCGGATCCCCCCGGCGACACCCCCATCGGTCACCGGGCGCTCTGCCTTCCCCGCAGACACGGTTGAAGAACCGCGGCGCCAGCCGTTTCCCTGAGTTTTTTCTTGGCCGAGCAACACGGCACGTCGCCGTGTGACCTGAGAACAGACGCGGCTGTCCCCGCAACACACTTCGTCAATCAAGCCGCACGRCGCCCGGACACGGGCAGCCGATGAACCCGCGMATCCGTKTGATCCGCGGCACGYTGCGCGATGCGTAGCGTGCCGCACCTGGATGAGGCGGGCAGGGCGGCATTCAAGGAGTTCGTCATGACCACAGCAAAAGGGCAAAGCAGCCATCCCGGATTCCACTACCACATCGATCCGGAAGCCACGGCGCACGACCTGATGAACGAAGCCACCGAATGGCTTCAGTACGCACGTAGCCTGACGCGGTTACTGGCCGACTTCATCCACGAATCCGATACCGTGGACTGTCAGCGTGTGGCGCACGGGCTGGAAGCGATCGGGGCGTTGATGCATATGGGGGTGCAGTGCTCGGCGCAGGCGCATGCCAGGATGTGTTGGGAGCAGGGTGGGTGATTGACGTCGAAACCGGGGTGCTGCTCAGATCTGGGAGGGCGTCGTGGTGTTCGTCCATCCAGAGCTTCGGCAGTCAATCAGGCGTTTCGTCGACGACCGCCAAGGTGGAAGGCATCTGCGCTACCGAAGCCGTCGCCCGGTTGATGGCATCGGCAAGCTCAAGAAAGCTGAAGGGCTTTTGGATCGGAACGGCATCGCGCGGCACCTGCCCCGTATCTGCGTCTGCGTCTGACGTCATGACCAGGATAGCGATGGCGGGATTGCCGGCACGCGCCTCAGCCAGATAGGTGCCTTCCGGGTTTTCTCCGAGAGCAGGCGCCGAGGCGACGAGGAAGTCGACCCGGTCGCGACTGGCGGCCCAGGCGGCCCCACCCGCGTGTGTGCTTGCAATGCCGACGATGTAGCCCCGCTGTCGCAGGCAGTCGGCGACCCCTTCTGCCAGGCGGTGGTACGACTCGATGACAACCGCATACCGCGCATCTGGCTCAGCCATTGTTTGTCTTCCTGTCGAGGTCCGACGCAGCATGACCGTTCATGTGGACGATGACGTGACGACCACAGGCGAGGTGAGCCAGCCGCAGGCGGCATTAACTACGTACTTATGCGTTGTGATCCGTGGGATCTATGTGCGGATGGGGCGGATGACGGGGATCGATTGGATCGACCCTCTGGTTATCGTCCAGGGGAAAGGTCGCGCCGGTCAATGCCTCCGAAGCGATCCACAGCCTCGTCGCATCGTTCGCATCCCCTGCCGGCGAGGGAATTTTTGCCAACGATGGATAGCCACGTGTTTCGCCGATTTGGTCTGGGCCGTAGTAGGCGCCGCCC
>NZ_JBFUJE010000642.1:0-2020 GCF_056401535.1 Luteibacter sp. P4_E6
CTCGTCGTGCGCGAGCTCGGCACGCCGGTAGAGCAATTCGGCCGTGGTGCCGTGCTCGGTATAGAGCGTCACGCCGATGACCGCCCGCCCATGCCAGGGGCGCTCGCCACGCAGCAGCGGGCTGTCGAAGGCACCGACGATGCGCGTGGCGGCAAGCAGGGCGTGCGTGCGATTGCGAATGGCCGGCAAGACGGCGACGAAGGTGTCGTCACCGGCGACGAAAATCGTGTCGATGTGACGCACGGCGTCAACGATGCGCTCGCGGGCGGCGAGCATGATCTCGTTGCCGAAATCGAAGCCGAAGCGCAGTTGCGCCTCGCGCATGCCCTGCAGGCGGATGACCAGTACCCCGCTCAGGCCTTCGCCATTGGCGGCACGATCGAGGATGGCCTGGATCGCCGGCAGGATGAGCGACCGCTCACTGGTCATGACAGGAAATACTCCCTGGGGTCGATGCCGAAACTCCCGGCAGCCAGTGTGCGGAGGATCTCGCGTCGTACGCCGTCGGTCTGTCGCATGAGGTCCACGATCACGAACTCGTCCAGGTGTGTCTTGTCGGTGCGCGTGAGCAGGGCCACGCGCGGCTGAAGTCGGCGCGCCTGGTTCTGCACCATGACGATGGCCACTTCGCCGGTATTGAGCTCAACCAGCGAGCCGGTAGGGTACACGCCCAGGCAGGCCTGGAACTGCTCCACCAGCTCGCCCTGGAATTCCCGGTCACGACCGGAGTAGATCTGTCGGATCGCAAGGTGTTGCGAAACCGCCGGGCGATAAGGCCGCGGCGTCGACATCGCGTGGTAGGTATCGATGATCGCCGCCATGCGCCCGGCCAGTGGAATGGCGGTGCCGGCCAGGCCCTGGGGATAGCCGCTCCCATCGAAACGCTCATGGTGGGTCAGGACCATGTCGCGGACTTCCGCATCCACGACCCCCGAATGGTCGAGGATCGCCACGCCTTCGTTTACGTGCTGGCGGGCGAGCTCCCACTCGGCGTCGTTGAGCGGACCACCCCGCTCGAGCATCTCCTCGGGCAGCTGCGACTTGCCCACGTCCATCAGCAGGCCGCCGGCGGCGAGGCTGACGATAGCGTCGTCGGCGAAGCCCATGTGCCGGCCGAAGGCTGCCGCGAGCGTGCTGCAGCCGACGGCGTGCTGGTAGGTGTAGCTGTCGCGCTGGCGCAGGCTCTGCATCCAGAAGAAGGCGTCGCCACTGCGCAGCACGCTCTCCACCATGGGCCGCACGGCGTTTTCCAGGGCGTTCGGATCCAGCGGGCGGCCGGCCTGAATATCCTCGACGATGCGCTCGGCGAAGCTCGCCACGGTGTCGAACGCTTCGCGGGCGCGCGGCATCTCGTCATCGAAGGAGGCGGTATCGGAGTAGCTGTGCCGCGTGACCAGGCGGGTATTCAGGGCCGGGCGTGGCGTCGCCGCGCGCACGGGCGCGGCCGCCGACACGCGCGCTGGCGTGACGCGGCGGTGCAGGTCGACGAAGACGTACTTGCAGAAACGCCGCAGCGCTTCGATGTCCTCTCGAGAGGCGATCGGCACCCCCTGCAACGGAAAGGGCGTGTCCGACCAATCACAATCGAGACGGCTGACATACATGCCGATCTCCAGATCGGTCACGAATACGCGTCTCTCTACCAGGTCGTACGCCACGTTTCCCCTGCCTCCATCGATACCGAGAGCGCGCCATTTTGCCGAATCCGCGCCCGCCCAGCCAACCCACGGTCGTCGGTCCTATATCGGCCGGGACGCCGCTAACTGTAGCCGGGAACCCTGTCAGATTCCTGACGTTCCCCCGGTCTCATCCAGCAGGCCCCCTCCATCGGAGATCCGCATGAACCGCCGTTCCCTGCTCGCCCCGCTCCTGATCGCGCTTACGGCTTGCTCCGCGGCCTCTGCCCGCGACGAAGGCATTCGCCTGCCCGCCCCCACCGTCGACACCGCTGCGGCGCCCGGCGAGGCCACTGCCGTGTTCGCCGGCGGCTGCTTTTGGGGGGTCGAAGGCGTATTCCAGC
>NZ_JBFUJE010000643.1:0-2012 GCF_056401535.1 Luteibacter sp. P4_E6
GCCAAGGACGAGCTGATGGACCTGGAAGGACTCGACCAGGTCGCTTTGGACAAGTCCGAGACGAATACGTCCGCGGCGCCGAGTTGGCGCGCAAAGGAAACTCCGTCAGGAGGCAGGACGAAGAGTCGGCTGCTGCTGGCCGCTACTCCCGGCTCTCGAAGGCGGTCAATCGGGCCTCGGCCAACGCTCGTTTCAGGTCGCGCCCGTCGAACGGCGGGCTGAGCAGCTGGCACCAGGTAGGCAGGTGGTCGTGGTGGTGACCCGGGGTCGAGCAAAGCGCAATCAGGGCGACGCCTGGCCTGTGTTCGGCCACCCAGTTCAATAGGGGCTGATCGTGGGCCACATCGAGCGAGCATCTCGATATTACCGCTGACAGGCCTGGCGCCCCCTGGATGACCAACCGGGCATCGCTGGTTCGATTAACCTGGACCGATGTCGCGCCAATGCTTTCAAGGGCAATCGCCAGCGCTTCGGCGACTGCGACATCGTCGTGCACGATGAGGACCACAGGGGATGATGCGGTTGGGCATGGGTCGGCCATTGCTTAGTTTATGCCCCGGTAAGAGGTGCGAGCTAGCGGGCAGTGCGACCAAGATCGCGTTTTGATCCCTCGGATCGGCGCAAAATCGCCTAGTTCATTCTTCCATTTGCCGCCATGGGCGCATCAGACCCCGCTCTGCAAACCCGTCGTCGCGCGAATCTGCGCCGCCTGATGYAGGTGCTGGAGGATGAGGGAATCCAATCCTTAGCTGCGCAAGCCGGAATTGTTGCCAAGAAGAGCGCGCCGCAACTCAACGCATTGATCTAAGGCGGCGCGATCTCGGACGCGTTGGCGCGCGAGATCGAATGGGCCATGCAACGTCCGGAAGGGTGGGGCACTGAGATGCTGACTGTTAAAGCTATCGATCACATCGTCTTTAATGTTCGCGACGTGGAAACCTCCGCCCTTTGGTATGAGCGCATCCTGGGTATGAAGCGGACGGACGCCACCTCGGAAAAGGGCGAGCAGCGATCGAGCATGTTCTTCGGTCACCACAAGATCAATCTTCGCCCTATCGATGCCGAGCAGGAGAGTTGGTTCACCGGCAAAGCCCCTTCTGTCGGGAGCTAGGACCTTTGCTTTCTCACCGATGCATTGCCGGACGCTTTCGCGGCGCACTTCCGGCGCTGCAAGGTGAACGTCGAACTGGGTCCGGTCCAGAAGAGCGGTGCGCGGGGGCCCATTCGTTCGGTCTACGTGCGCGATCCCGATGGCAGCCTGATCGAGGTGTCATCCTACGAGCAGGGGCTATCGGCAGCGTGCGCCTAAGCGTTCAGATCACCCCGCTGGTCGCAGCAAAAAAAGGCCGCCCAAATATGCGGGGCGGCCTAGACATGCGCCAGGGGGCTAAGGGTGGAGCATGTCTGCCACGATTATAAGGCAACCGGCGGTTGGAGAACGGTGCTGTCGCTGAACAGTTCCTTGGATTTTTCGTAAGCCTTGACGGAGTTTTTTAGAGCGTGTCGCGCCGCCATGACCGCACGCATTCATGTTGCTCGTTCAGTGATCGCATATTCGCTCCATCGACAAGATCGCCTAGCAGCCGGTTGCGGTAAGTCATCGTGCGGGGGAGARCCGGCCCAGTTTGGATCCATTGGCCTCACGTGATTTTTCGGTCCCACCTCGACTCAAGACGTGCAACGCTGGACAGTCGTGCACAACTGAGGTCGGTTGTGCATACGTCGTCGTTGAGCGACCGTTACCCGTCGCACCACGCAAACGCCGTCAGGCGATCCGCTCCGCCAAGCGGGTGCTCACGGCCAGCATCGCGGCTCCGCATCCCAGGCTGGGGATGCTGCCGGGCGGACCCAGAAAATGGACCACCCGGCTCGCCGCCTCTTCCAGGCTTGCATCCCCCGAGATGGCGGCTTGGTGGTGAAGTAACTGCGCGCGAAATCGAGCTTCCGACAGATCGGAGTCGAGTAACGCGCGGCTCACGGCGATCGCCTCGACGGTCATGGCCGTGTTGTCG
>NZ_JBFUJE010000644.1:0-2482 GCF_056401535.1 Luteibacter sp. P4_E6
CGTCATGTCTGGTACCTACGTCGAAGAAGTGAACGCCCGCGTTGCGGCGACTGAGGCGCGAGTCACGACCGCCGTCGAAGGTGTTCGAATTGACCACGCAGAGTTACGCGCAAGCTTGAAATCAGGATTGCTGGAGATTCGCGTCGACATGGAAAAAATGCGCGGCGATATCCGTCGGATGTTCTCCGCGCAGACAAAGTGGATTGAGGTCATCGTGTTCGGGGCGCTCGCTGCAGCGGGCACTGCCTGGGGATTCCTGAAGCCCCCAACGCCGATGTCCCTGCAGCCAGCGCCCTATGTGATCTACGCCCAACCTACGCCAGTGAAGGCGCCGCCGGCTCGGCTGCCAGGAGTGCCCCGTGCAGTCGACCCATAACCAGCCGCCCTATCGAGCGCAGCGCTTCACGTCGTTTTACCGCCTGGACGCGCGAGTCGCTGAGCTCGAAACCGACATGAAGTTCGTACGCAGGGACCTGGATGAGGTTCGCTCTGATCTGCGTRACATCCGGGTGCGTCTCGGCTCCGTCGACCTAAGCCTGGGAATTCTGTCGGAGCGAATGGATTCTTCGTCAAGAAACCTGCTAGAGCGAGTCGACCTCCAGTCGGCAGGTTTGACAGAGCGAATAGACAGTTCGTCCGCGAACCTGACGGAAAAAATAGACGCCGTATCTTCGAGCCTGACTGAGAAGATCGACACCGTATCKKCGAACCTSACGGAAAARATCGACRCYGTATCGTCGAACCAAATCGACACMGTATCKKCGAACCTCACGGAAAAGATCGACACCGTATCTGCGAACTTGACCGAAAAAATAGACAGGGTATCCGCGACCTCAAACGAGCGAATGGACACCATGTTCGCAAACTTGACTGCACGCACGGACACCTCGTACGCGGACTTGACCGAAAAAATAGACAGGGTATCCGCGACTTCAACCGAGCGTATGGACACCATGTTCGCGAACTTGATTGTGCGTATGGACACCTCGTCCGCGAGCTTGACCGAGCGGATGGACACCATGTTCGCGAACTCGAACGAAAAAATGGATTCTCTTTCCACAAATCTGTTGGAGAAAATGAACTCCCTTTCCGTAACTATCTCGGAAAAAATGGATCGCTTTCCGACGAAGGTTCAGCTGAGCCTATGGGCCTGCGCCGGGCTGACAGCCCTTCTTGGGGTCACCGCCTCGATGATCGCCGTGCTTCTTCGTCTTTCTGGTCACGACGATGTCGCGGCGGTCATCGACGCGGTAAGCGGTAAGTAGTTTGCTCGACCTTGAGGCTCATCTAAGCAATGTCTGATGTAACCGAATTTCGCGTCAGCTACGACGGCCCCGCACTCGAAAACCACGAGATGGACCCGCGCGAGCTCGCCCCCGCGTTGCTCGCGATGGCCGATCTTCTGGAAGCGTCTGCTCGCGTGCTGTATGGAGACAAGGCAAAGATTCATGTCAACGTAAAGGGCTCGTTCAAAACGGGCAGCTTCAACGTCGACTTTGTCACCGGCGTGCAGTGGCTTCAGTCGGTCAAGGATATCTTTGCTGGCACCGAGGCGACAGCAATCGCGAACGCCACAGCCATCCTCGGCGCGCTTGGTGTCATAGGAAGGAAGGGCTTGTTTCCGCTGCTCAAATGGCTTCGCAGCCGCCCTATCACACGCATCGAGGCTATCGGCACCGACCGACCCGGGCAACCGACGGTGCGCATTTATGTCGGCGACGAGTTCTACGATACCGAGCGGGACACCGTGGACCTTCTACGCGACGTGGGGGTGAGGAAGGCGACCCAGCAGGTGCTCGCTCCCCTGGAGAGGCCCGGAATCGACGTCTTCGCGCTCGGCCAGGGCACCCGGGTAAATGTCACGGTGCGCGACAGCGAACTCAGCTCGTTCATATCGCCGGCTGCCGACGAATCCCTGATCATCGACGACATCAGAGACATGGCCTTTTCGATTGTTTCCCTTACCTTCAAGGAAAACAACAAGTGGCGTCTATCGGACGGATCTTCGACGATCAGCGCGACCATTTCCGATGCCGACTTCCTACAAGCCGTCCACGGCGATATGAAGTCCTTCTCAAAGGGCGACGCCCTCGTCTGCCGGGTGCGCGTTCGTCAGTGGCAGACAGCAAATGGCACGCGAACCGACTATGAAGTCGTTAACGTCGTAAATCATCTTCGAGCGGCGCGACAGGTACAGCTCCCATGGCCTGAAGTTCGGGCATGAATGCGACGACCTCATAACCGCCCGCCACTCCGCGACTCGTTACGCGCATCGGCAGCATGCTGTAAGTAAGTCTTCCTGATGCTGTCCAGCTCCTTCTCGTCGAGCTCCTCCAGATCGAGCAGCGAGTTGTTCGCTTCCTTGATGGCGTGGATGAGCTCGTCCAGCTTGATCTGCATGGCCTCGGTATCACGGTTCTGCGTGTTCTGGATCAGGAACACCATGAGGAACGTGACGATCGTCGTACCGGTGTTTATCACC
>NZ_JBFUJE010000645.1:0-2006 GCF_056401535.1 Luteibacter sp. P4_E6
GCGTCGCAGCACCCTGGTCATCGAGATGCCGGAGTCCAAGGTACTGACCAGCCTGCGGCCTACCCAGGAATTCGTGGCCGGCTGGCGCAAGGCGGGCGGCGCGTTCGCCATCGAGCAGTTTGGCTCGGGCCTCAACTCGTTCCAGATGCTCAACCATGTCGAGGCCGACTTCCTGAAGATCGACCGCAGCTTCATGACCGACCTACCGCAGCACCCGGAAAACCAGAAGAAAATCGCGGAGATCTGCAAGGAAGGCCACGCGTCGGGCAAGCAGACCGTCGCCGAATGGGTCGAGGACGCCGTGAGTACGTCGCTGCTGTTCGCCTGCGGCGTGGACTTCGTGCAGGGCAACTTCCTGCAGGAGCCGGCCAAGGTGCTGGCCGAGGAATACATGCCCGTATAAGGCCCATGTGGGAGCCGATTCATCGGCGATGGGCCTGCGATAACCTGGCCCGCTGCCGCGGGATCGCCGATGAATCGGCTCCTACAGAAAAGCACCCTGCCCGCCACCGGCGCGCAGACAACAAAAAAGCCCGCGATTGCTCGCGGGCTTTTTCTTGGCGCGTACTGCGACCCGATTACTGGGCGGCGGCAGCGGCAGCCTTCTTCGCGACCTTGGCGGCAGCGGCGGCGGCGACGTCTTCCTTGATGCGGGCAGCCTTACCTTCCAGACCACGGAGGTAGTACAGCTTGGCGCCGCGGACCTTGCCCTTGCGCTTGACTTCGACCGAGTCAATAGCGTGGCTGTGCGACTGGAAAACGCGCTCGACACCGGTGCCGTGCGAGATCTTGCGCACGGTAAAGGCGGAGTGCAGGCCGCGGCTACGCTTGGCGATAACGATGCCTTCGAACGCCTGGACGCGCTCGCGGGCGCCTTCCTTAACCTTGACGTTGACGACCACGGTGTCGCCAGGACCGAAATCCGGCAGCTGGCGGATGATCTGCTCGGCTTCGAACTGTTGGAGAAGTTTGTTCATGGCACACCTGTCAATTTCAGTTACGGCGGTCGATATCGGCCGCACCGTTTAGCCGTGTGAGTATTCACGGCGGAATTCATCCAGCAATGCCCTCGATTCATCATCGAGCGCACGCTGCGTTAGCAAGTCCGGCCGGCGCAGCCAGGTACGACCCAGCGACTGCTTGCGACGCCAGCGGCGAATAGCCGCGTGATCGCCGGAAAGCAGCACCTCCGGCACGCCGCCCCAAACATCGTGATGCTCGGGACGGGTGTAATGCGGGCAATCCAGCAGGCCATCCGAGAAGGAGTCCTGTTGGGCGGACTGCGCGTCGTTCAACGCACCGTCCTGAAGACGACCCACCGCATCGATAATCACCGCTGCGGCAAGCTCCCCGCCAGACAGCACATAATCGCCGATTGAGAGCTCCTCGTCGACCTCATGCTGCAGCAGGCGTTCGTCCACGCCTTCGTAACGTCCGCAGACCAGGGCGATTCGCGGCATGTTTGCCAGCGCCTCGACCTTACCCTGCGTCAGCCGCGCACCTTGCGGGCTGAGATAAATCACGTGCACCGGTTCCGGTGCCGCCTCACGAACCGCCGCGAGCGCCGCTCGCAAAGGGTCGATCAGCATCACCATGCCCGGCCCACCGCCAAAGGGGCGACCGTCCACGGTGCGATGCCTGTCGGGAGCGAAGTCGCGGGGGTTCCAGGTTTCCACCTGTAACAACTCGCGCTGCTGCGCCCTGCCGACCACCCCGACCTCGGCCGACTGGCGGACGAAATCGGGAAACAACGAGACCACATCGATACGCATGACTTGGAATCGTTGCTCTAGAACTCGGGGTCCCAGTCCACCACGATGCGCTGGCCATCGAAATCGATGGAGTGCACGTAGGGGCCCTGGACAAACGGGATAAGTCGCTCCCTTTCACCGTCCTTCACCACCATGACGTCATTGGCGCCGGTAGCGAAAAGATGGTTCACCCGTCCCAGGACGACATTCTCCGTGGTAACGACCTCGAGACCCTCGAGATCGGTCCAGTAGAAC
>NZ_JBFUJE010000646.1:0-1992 GCF_056401535.1 Luteibacter sp. P4_E6
CGATGTTTCCTACCCGCAAGCGCAAGGCGCACTAGGCGTAGACCACGCTGTCGTCACGTCCCGGGCACGACATCGTCAACCTCATCGAAGCATGGTGCATCCTCCCCTACCGAACGGAGTGCACCCATGGCTAATGAGAAAAATCGCCCGCCGCAGCATCCGGGCCAGAACGATGCGCCGAACGACCAACGCAATCCGACGCGTGAACCCGAGACGGATGCATCGGGCGATCCGCTCGACGACTCGGGCGAAGACAATCATCAGACGAAGAAATAACGCCCTCGGGTGAGAAACGAAGTCGACAAGCGCGGCGGCGACATTCACTATGACGACCTCTACCGATCCGATGCCACGAACCGATGCGCCGAACCCTAGCCGACTTTGCGCCCTGGATCGCCATTGCCCTGGCCATCGGCGTCGCCGCAGCGTACTTCGCCCTGAACGCGCCGAGCGGGCGAGAAACGTACGACGACTGCCTCGCCCGTCTCGCCACCTCCGACGACACTGACGCCACCCGTGCGCTGAATCGTGCGTCGTGTGCGAACAGGCCCCGCTCCCCTTCCGGCGCGGAAAACCCCTAGCTCCCCCTTCGCGCCCGTTTCATGGCCATGCGCCGAGCATCGGCGCATGAGCTACTTCGCATGGATACTCTTCATCGGCGTGCTGCTGGTGACCACGTCCATGGCCGCTGGCGTCATACGTCGCGGCCCTATCACGTCGTTCGCCGTCTATCTCGCCGCCGGCATAGCCGCTGGCCCCGCGCTACTGGGCGTTGCGCGCCTGTCATTCGACCATGACAACGCCGATTGGCTACGCTCGGTGACCGAGACGGGGCTGGTGGTGTCGCTTTTCATCACCGGCCTCAAGCTCCGCGTGTCCTTCCGGCACGGCGCCTGGGTGACTGCCGCACGGCTCGCCGTGCCCGCCATGCTGCTCACCATCGGCGGCCTCACCGTGCTTGCCCACCTTGTCCTTGGCTGGTCGTGGCCTCTGGCGCTGGCGCTCGCGGCGATCCTCTCCCCCACCGATCCGGTGCTGGCCAACCTGGTCTCGGTGGACGACGCGCGCGATGACGATGCCCTCCGTGTCGCCCTTTCGGGCGAAGCCGGCCTCAACGACGGCACAGCCCTACCCTTCCTCCTGCTGGCCCTGGGCCTGATGACGGCGCACACCGGAGACACCGGCCTCTGGATCCGCTGGATCGGCATCGACGTCGCCTGGGGGTGGCTGGCCGGGGCCGGACTGGGCTTCGCCGTTGGCTGGCTGGTTGGCTACGCCGGAACCCATTTGCGCCATGTCACGAAGGACGTGGCACCCAGCGATTTTCTGGCGCTGGGCATCATGGCGTTGGCTTATGCGGGCGCCGAGCTGCTGCACGCATCGGGCTTCCTGGCGGCCTTTGCGGCCGGCGTGGGCTTGCGCCGGGTCGAAGTGCACGTGGCCGGCAAACACTCGGCGCAGAGCGAAGACGCCGCCGCCGACGGCACGACGAACCCTGCGGAGCTGCTCGTGCGCCCCAACGAGCGCAGCACCGCCGGCAACGACCACCCCGTGCAGACCGTGGGCTGGGTGGTCTCGGATGCCCTCTCGTTCGGTGACACGATCGAGCGCCTGATCGGCGCGCTTCTGGTCTTCGTCGTGGGCGTCGCGGTGTTGCCTGTTTTCAGTGGGACGGGTGCGCTCGTTGCCCTCGTCCTTTTCGTGGGCATACGGCCGGCGTCCGTCTGGTTGTCGACGGTCGGCAACGGGCTGCCGTGGCAGCGCCGCCTTCTCCTGGGCTGGTTCGGCATCCGCGGACTCGGCAGCCTGAACTACCTTGCCTACGCCCTGACTCACGGCCTAGTGGCGCGGAACGGCGACGACCTCGCGACCGTGGTCCTGACCGTCGTCGCCCTCAGCATCTTCGTCCACGGCGTGACCACGACGCCACTCATGAACTGGCGGGCCAAAGTTCTCGAGCGCCGACGGCAGGAAACCGTCGCTACGTAGAAC
>NZ_JBFUJE010000647.1:0-1989 GCF_056401535.1 Luteibacter sp. P4_E6
GTGCGTGCACGGATGTCTGCCTCGGCTTCGGCGGCATTGCGGTAGCGCGCGATGTTCTCCATCGCCACTTCGTTCGCGCCACCGTGCTTCGGGCCACGCAGCGCACCGATGGCGCCGGTGATCGCCGAGTACATATCCGAACCGGTACCGGCGATAACGCGGGCGGCGAACGTGCTGGCGTTGAACTCGTGCTCGGCATACAGCACCAGCGAACGGTCGAGCGCATGCGAATGCAGGTCGCTCGGCTTGCGGCCGTGCAGCAGGTGCAGGAAGTGCGCGGCGATCGACTCGTCTTCGGTCTCCGTTTCGATGCGCTTGCCGTTGTGGCTGAAGTGGTACCAGTACAGCAGCATCGAGCCGAAGCAGGCCATCAGCCGGTCGGCTATGTCGCGCGCACCGGTGATGTTGTGGTCGTCCTTCTCCGGCAACACGGTACCGAGTACCGACGCACCGGTGCGCATCACGTCCATCGGGTGCGTCGCTGCGGGCAGCAGCTCGAGTGCTGCCTTCACCGGTGCCGGCAGCCCGCGCAGGCGCTTCAGCTTGGCGCGATAGGCATTGAGCTCCATCCAGTTCGGCAGCACGCCGTGGACGAGCAGATACGCCACTTCTTCGAAGGAGCCCTTCGCGGCGAGGTCGTGGATGTCGTAGCCACGATAGTGCAGGTCGTTGCCGCTACGGCCGACCGTGCAGAGCGCGGTGTTTCCCGCCGCGACGCCGGAGAGGGCGACGGACTTCTTTGCCTTCGGCTGGGTAGTGGTGGTGGTGTCGGTCATGCGTGACTCTCCTTAACCCTTCTTGGAAAACAGAGCGTCGAGACGACGCTCGTAGTCGTGGTAGCCAATGCGGTCGTAAAGCTCTTCGCGCGTCTGCATCGTGTCGATGACGTTGCGCTGGTGACCGTCGCGGCGAATGGCGGTGTAGACGTTCTCAGCGGCCTTGTTCATGGCACGGAACGCGGAAAGCGGGTACAGCACGATGCCGACGCCCACGCTGCCGAGCTCTTCAGTACTGAACAGCGGGGTCTGGCCGAACTCGGTGATGTTGGCGAGCACGGGCACGTCGAGCGCATCGACGAAGCGCTTGTAGGTTGGCAGGTCGTAAGCTGCCTCAACGAAGACGGCGTCGGCGCCGGCTTCCGCACAGGCCACGGCACGCTCCAGGGCAGCCTCCACGCCGAGAACCGCGATGGCGTCGGTCCGCGCGATGAGGAAGAAGTCCGGGTCGGTCTTCGCATCGGCGGCGGCCTTGACGCGATCGGCCATTTCTTCCGTGGTGACGATTTCCTTGCCCGGACGGTGACCGCAGCGCTTGGCGCCGACCTGGTCTTCGATGTGGCAGGCGGCAGCGCCGAACTTGATCAGGCTTTTTACCGTGCGCGCGATGTTGAACGCGCTGGGACCGAAACCGGTGTCGATGTCGACCATGAGCGGCAGGTCGCACACATCGGTGATACGACGAACATCGGTGAGGACGTCGTCCAAGGTGTTGATGCCGAGGTCCGGCAGGCCGAGCGAGCCGGCAGCGACGCCGCCGCCAGAAAGGTAGATGGCACGGAAGCCCGCGCGCTTGGCCAGCAGGGCGTGATTGGCGTTGATCGCGCCGATCACCTGCAGCGGCTGTTCGGCCGCGAGTGCGGCGCGAAAGCGGCCGCCGGCCGAGGGAAGCTGTGCCATGGAACTCTCCACGTAAAGAATCCCATTTTAGCGCGAACCGGGGTCGGGGCTTTGTTGCGTCGCGGGAGAGCATCGCCGATGAATCGGCTCCCACAGAAATACAGGAGACCTCCACACGCTTCGTGTGGGAGCAACTGTCTTTTTTAGACAGCCGCCCCATGCCGCCATCCGGCCTGATCACGGACCATCGCATTGATGGCCGTGATCAGGCATCGCATGCAGGCAACGATGGCCACCTTGGCTACTTTTCCCCGCGCCCGCAGGGCGCGGTAACGCTCGCCCAGGGCTGTTCCTTTTGCTCTGACGGCGGCCC
>NZ_JBFUJE010000648.1:0-1985 GCF_056401535.1 Luteibacter sp. P4_E6
ATATCAACGCGCTGAAAACCGGTGCGGTATTGCGCATCCCTTCCACCGACGACATCCAGGCCCAGTCGGCCGCGGCTGCTCTGGCGGAAGTACGCCGCCAGAACGAGGCATGGCGCTCGGGCACGGCGCGTTCGCCCTCGGTGGTTGCCGACGCAGCCTCCACCGGCGCAGCACAGGGCCCGGCCAAGGCCGCTGCTCCCGCCAACGATCGCCTGGCCATCGTCCCCTCGAAGGAGGGCGGCGACGCCGCTTCCACCCGAGCCGGTACGAAGGACGGCAAGGGCGACGCCCAGGTCGCCGGCCTGAAGCAGGAACTGACGACCTCGCAGGAGTCCGTCGCCTCGCTCAAGCAGCAGGGCGCCGAGCTGAAGTCGCGCATCGGCGACCTCGAAGAGATCAACACGAAGAACCAGCGCCTGATCAGCCTGAAGGACTCGGAAATTGCCGAGCTCCAGCGCAAGCTGGCTGAAACGCGCAAGGCCGCGGGGCAGCCCGCACCGGCCGCCACTGCGGCTGCGCCGGCTCAGGAAGCAGCGGCTGCCGCGCCGGCCGCCACGCCGGCCGTCGCTTCGACGGCGGCTTCGACGGCCGCCATCGTGCCTGCGCATGCGGCCACGGTGGCCGCTCCCGCTGTCGTCACGACGCCGGTCCAGGCACCCGCCGCGGCGTCGCCGGCTCCGGCCGCCAAGCCCCCCGTGCATAAGTTCAGCCCGGCGCCGGTCGTGGAAGACGATCCCTGGTATCTGCAGACCTGGGCTTGGGGCGGCGGCGCGATCGTCATCCTCCTGCTTCTTGTGGCAGCCGTGTTCGGCCGGAAGAAGCCCTCGGCCGTGGCCGGACCCGCTTCGGCCTCGCTGGCCGATCGTTTCGCGCGTGAACCGAACTTCGACACCTTCGGCCACAACGATGCGATGGACCAGGACCAGCGCGAGATCCTGGACGCGCTGGCCGAGCACCCGGACGATATCGGCCTGCACCTGGAGCTGGTGAGCCTGTACTACGGTCGCCGCGACGTCGAACATTTCGAAGCCGCTGCCGAGGCGATGTTCGCCCACGTCGCGGATCCCGAGCAGCCGGAATGGCGCGAAGTGGTGACGATGGGCGAAGACCTCGCTCCCAGCCATCCGCTGTTCGGCGGCGTGCCGGTCGACGAGATCGACGAGCCGTACGACCATTACGAACCCGGTCACGTGCATTCCGCCGATGAGGCCGCTGCGCTGGAGCAGTTCGATCTGGGCACGTACGTCACCGGTGCGGACGAGGAAGATCGTCCCGTCGTGCAGGCGCCGCAGAAGCACAGCGAATACCACTTCAACTTCGACCTGACGCCGGTGCAGCGCGCCGAGGCCGATCGCCGCCCCAACGCACCGGACGTCTTTGACGTCGATGCACCGGACTCCCTCTACACCGAGGTGCCGGCACACGGTTCGACCGACCACGGTTTGAGCGAGCCGGTTCCGGTGAGCGACGATCGTGCGTCCTGGTCGTTCAACGAAGAGACCGAAGCGGCTGCTACATCCGCCCACGACCTCCCGCGTTTCGACGAGCCGAACTTCCCGGACGAAGAGCCGATCGCCGATCACAATCCGGAAAGCTTCAGCGATGACCCGGTCGATACCAAACTCGACCTGGCCCGTGCCTATCTCGACATGGGCGACGCCGAAGGCGCACGCCTCATGCTCGACGAGGTGCTGTCCGAAGGCACGCAGATGCAGAAAGACACGGCCAAGCGGATCCTCAACGACATCGTCTGACGATCGCCCTGCTGACTACCTGCATGCCTCTATGTAGATACTCTCTTGGCCGTCAAGCGTTCTTGAGGTGTTCAGGGCTGAAGAGCTTCGAGGTATCGAAGTTCTCGTTGTTCTGCAGACAGGCCCACAGGCCTGTCAGGTACTTACGCATGACCGCCGTGAGGGCTTGGCGCTTCTTCTTTCCACGGCGGACGAGTTGCTCGTAGAAGGCCTTGGCCAAGGGGTCATGCC
>NZ_JBFUJE010000649.1:0-1985 GCF_056401535.1 Luteibacter sp. P4_E6
CTGTATCGAGAGAGGGGCACGCTGGTCTGCCCCAGCGAAAACGGTCGGACATGCAGCGGACGCACCGACTGGGGCGTGGGCTGGATCAGTCGGGACCGGGCCACGGGCGATGTCCTCGCCGTCGAAGACGCGCTGGACTCGCGATTGACCGCCATCTCCATCGGCCTCCGCACCGACATCGCGTTCCTGCGGCCAGGCAAGGAGGCTCCGCCCGGCAACCAGACGCTGGCGCTGTGCCTGCGCGGCAAGGCCGCCACCACGCTGACCGTCGTGATAGCCAAAGACGGCCATAGCCACGCCGAACCAGCTTCGGCCGATGTCGCACGCGCCTGTGGCGCACGTCATTCACGAAATCGTTAAGACCCGCTTGACACACCCACCTCACATAAAGACAATACGCAGCTCCCCGCCCGAATAGCTCAGCCGGTTAGAGCACTTGACTGTTAATCAGGGGGTCGTTGGTTCGAGTCCAACTTCGGGCGCCAGGTTTTGAAAGGGTCTGCAGCGATGCAGGCCCTTTTTCTTTGTCTAATAAAAAGCGGTATGTCTAATAAAGATCGACTCTAGCAGGTCGCGGTCGCTGAGACCGGGTGGCGAGAAAATAGCCACGTGGACACTTTTAGAAGCATTGCCAGAGACATGCGCGAGCGCCGCCAAACGCTTGGCCGCTCCTCCTCCCACGCCGGTCGAGGCTTTCGCTATTGCATACGTCACAGCAGAAGATATTCCGGCACGTCAGCCTGCCCGGCGTGCTTCCCACCAGTAGTCCGCGGCGCCCGATGACAATCGGATGAAAGTGGCCTCTCGATCCGGTAAAGTCCCCCCGATGGCACCTCTTCCTATTCCCGGTGGCCTGCTGATCGTCGTTGAGGGTATCGACGGAGCAGGCAAGACAACACTCGCTCGCACGCTCCAGCGGGAGCTCGAGCGAACGGGCGCGACGGTGTCCCTGAGCAAAGAGCCAACCGCCGGGCCGTGGGGCATGCAAATGCGCGCCTCGGCGGCGGAGGGACGACTGGCTCCGGCAGAAGAACTGCGCCTTCTCCTTCTCGATCGCCACGAGCACGTCGAAACGTTGATCGGACCCGCGCTGAAGCGCGGCGACATCGTGATCCTAGACAGGTATTTCCCCTCGAATGTGGCCTACCAGGGTGCCGCGGGCATCAGCGTCGATGACCTCATGGCGGCGAATGACTTTGCTCCGCGACCGGATCTGCTCATCCTGTTGGACCTCGACCCGGAAACGGGCCTAGCCAGGATCCACGCACGCGGCGACAAGCCGAATCACTTCGAGACGCCGGCGAATCTCACCAAGTGCCGGAGCATTTTCCGGGAGCTCGGATTGCCGAATACGATTACCATCGACGCCAATTATCCGGAGAGCGCCGTCGCGGCCGCCGCCCTGGACTATGTCCAGATGGCGATCATGAACAAGGTAGCCGACAAGTACGGCGCCACGCCTGAAGGCGGTGAAGTCGCCATGGGCTACCTTCCTCCTATTGCGCACAGCTGATCACGAGCGATCGTCCGATCCCTTCGGCTTCCTCGGCTTGAGACCCTCATGGGGCATCACTAGACGCCCCTGCGCCGGCACGATCCGGGCGTGGTTGATTCGGGCCCAGGCTTCCACGTACTTCTTCCCTTGGGCCTCGGACCTGACGTAGGCGCCGATGCTCTGCTTATCGTCGGTGCCGTGGGGAAAGATGGAGACACGCCAGCGGCCGTCTCTAAAGGCCGTTTCTGTCACGTAGCCGAAGGTCGTGCCGTCCCACACAGCGAATATCGCCGCGCCGGGGACGCTTGGTGGTTTCCAGACGAGTGCCATCCCGAAAGGGTAACGGTCAGCTGTCTCAGGGCGTGATCGGCGATCGTGGAAAGGTTACTTGTGAGACTTGCTCTTTTGCGTCTGCAGGAACGACACCACGATCGTGGTTACCGTTGTTCCCCCAACGACGACAGCGACGCCATCGTGGCCAGCCATAGCT
>NZ_JBFUJE010000650.1:0-1982 GCF_056401535.1 Luteibacter sp. P4_E6
GCTTCCTGCTTTGCGCGGATCTTCGCCATGACCTCGGGCTGGGTGATGCGGGTCAGCTCGCGCTCGCCATCGGCATGCATATCGAGGCCCGCGATCCAGCAGAAGCCCGCCAGGGTGACCATGACGCCGCCAACCTCCTGCGAGGGCTCGCCGGCAGGCCGTCCGAAGACGTAATCGACCAGGGTGGCGACGCGGGTCCGGTCATAGCCGGTGGACTGCAGAAGCTCAAGAACTTCCTCGAGGAGGCGATCGCCGCGCTCGGTCATGTTGCTGTAGAGGGACGGTACGAAGCACTGGTCCATCCATTGAGACACCCGCCACTGGAAGCTCGGGTACTTTGCTCCGACACGGAAGCTGCCGCAGGTCGCGCGAACACCTTCCGTGTCGCCACCACACACGCAGCGGCCCCCTTCGATGCAATGCCAGGTCATGAGCTCACCTCCGGCGCGGCGGCGAGCGGCATCCAGTGCGTCGGCTTCTCATCCGTGAGACGAATCTCTTCGTACACCTCCGTAGCCTCGTACCAGCCCTCCGGCGCGTAGYCGTCTTCGGTGTCGTCTGCGTCATCGGCGAGCTCAAGCGTGCCCGGGGTGTAATAGCAAGCCATGATTGAGCGCCAATTTCCGCGCGAGTTTCTGTAGCCTGCGATTATCTTTACGCCTTTCGGCGCGGACTCGATGGGCTTCCACCCATCCGGCACGCCCACGGGGCGCGGCTGGGTGTAAAGGGTGTCACCGCGCTTAGCGATTGGCGGATGGACGTAAAGGAGCGAGCCATCGTCATCTACTGCATTTACGTAGATAGCCACCACCTCCCCAGCCTGCTCACCCGTGGGGGCGGTGAGTATAGAGACGGCGTTCCACTTCGAAACATCGATGCGTTCGAAGTTCTCATCGTCGAGCACGTCCTCAAGGTGGGTCAGCAGTACGGCGATTGCCTCCTTCCTGCCACCCGTGGGGCGGGGATGGGCGAGGGCGGCAGCGACAGGGCGAACGCTTTCGATCCACCGACTGCGAACCTCGTCGGACATGCGAAGCCAACGATCCTCGCCATCGCAGACGGCGTGCATGGCACGCGCGGCGGCAGTCAGGCGATTGACATCGACCGCCTCTGCAGGCTGCGCACGCGCGCGGCTGATGTACACCGTGTCACCGACGCAGAAGCCCATATCGGCCTCGATCTCGACGTGACAGCCCTGACGACTGTTGGACAGCGTGTTGATGATCTTGCCGGGGATGAGGTCGAGAGCGGTATTCATGCGCCGGTGTCCTTTGCCAAGGGCAGTGCATAAAAGTTGAGTTCGCCGAGGTTGCCGTTTGTAACAACGACGGCATGCTTTAGGAGACGCGCGGTGCGGATCTTGGCGGCGGCGACATCGGACACGGTGAAGGATCCAATGTGCTGGCCGCCGGGGTAGTCGTTGAACCAGATACCGCGGCGGTTCTCCTCGCGCCGCTCAAGCTCGGCTACGCGAGCTCGCAGGGCGCGAGCCTCACGCTGGGTGATGGGCTTGGTGGTCACAGGCGGCGCTCCTTTAGAAAAGCGTCGATGGCAGCATCTAGCTCTTCGGTATCGATAGCCTGGCCTTGGTAGGGTTGCTTCTGACCATCCGGAGATACCGTGATGTAAACAGGGCCGATTGCCCCCAATACAGCACGATCCTCACGCCAAGCCCCTTTGCGGCGGATATATCTATACCGCGCAGCGTCCGCTGCGTCGGCAGCAGCTTGGAGAAGCGCGGCGCGCAGTTCGGAGCCGTTCGGGCCTTTCAGTTCTTCGGCCATCGAGCGCAGCTTGATCGGGTCGAACATGGTCATGCCGCCTTCTCCTTGGTAGCCGCTTCGTAGGCTGTCCCCGTGATCTCCTCGCAGTGAGCCGCGAGCTTCGCGTCGGTGGCCGCGTAGATGACGCCATCGCGTTCGACCATCCCGAACTTATGGAAAAGGAGCTGGCCCCAGTCGGTGCCGATCGCCGCCCAAACC
>NZ_JBFUJE010000651.1:0-1979 GCF_056401535.1 Luteibacter sp. P4_E6
CCCACAGCCTCCACAGCCACGCTGCCGATGAGGGTCACCGGGGGATTGTTTGTGTACGGCAGATGGTCGAGGCCGCCCTTGCGGATCGTGCCGTCGGCGAAGACGAACTCCTTGACGCCACCGCTCAGGACRTCGCCCGCCGGATCCGTCCAGTAGTTTTCCACGCGCAGGCGGTCTTGCGTGTTGCTGCCAACCTGCACGACGAGGGTGGCTCCCTCACGGCTGAAACTCACCATGTCGGTGGTGACCCCGTCCGCGAAGACGACGCGGTCTAGGCCAAGGCCCCCGTCTGAGTGGACTGTGTCGGTGCCGTCGCCCACGCCGTAGTGGAAGGTGTCAAGCCCGCCCGCTCCGTACAGCTGATCATTGCCGGTGCCGCCGTAGAGGTCTGCACCGCCGTACCCCGCTCGAAGGATGTCATCTCCCCCGTCACCGAAGAGGAAGTCGTGTGCGGCCGCGTCGAGGCTGTGGAGGTCACGCTCGCCGCCGTAGATGGTGTCATTCCCGTCCCCACCATGGATGGTGTTCACATACCCGTTGCCGGTCAGGACGTTGTTGGCACTGTTGCCTAGCAGATTGCCACCCCAGCCGTTGTAGCGGAGCAGGCTGCCGAGCTCGAGGTTTTCGACATTGGCATATCCGTCAAGCGTGAATGTCGTGTCCATCGTCAACGGTGTCGCGGACGTTGCCACAACGACGGTATCACTGCCCTCCCCCGCCAGTTCCAAGACATGGTCATTGGCGTCGACGATGTAACGGTCGTCGCCCTTGCCGCCATACAAGGTATTGGTGCCCGTCGCCTTGCTGCCGTCGAGGGTGTTTTTGTCCGAGTTGCCCCAGGCCGCCAGGTCAGCGGTCCCCGACAACTCGACGATCTCGATTTTTGAACCCTCTTCCAGGGCGTACGAGTAACTGGCCCGGACGGTGTCAATCGACGTCAGGCTCGTCTCGATGATGCGATCACCCGCCTGGTCGACCACGTACGTCTCGTTGGCATCGCTGCCGATGAGGGTATCTGCCCCGGCACCACCGTCGAGCACGTACACGTGCCCCGCGTGGGTCTGCCAGCCCGGTGCGTTGTCGATGGTGATGGTGTTGTCGAGGGCGTTGCCGGTGAACGAGCGAGGAATGTCCTGGTACCAGCCCGGGAAGTTGGGGTTGGTGATGGCCCATGCATTCGGGTCGTAGATGGCCACCAGGTTTTCAACGTTCGCCGTCATGCTGTAGGCGTAATTGTCCACATACACCGTGTCGATGCCTTCCCCGGCCGCTTCGACGACCAGGTCCGCGTTGCTGCCATACTGGTGGTTCGGGGACGAGGAGACGATGTAGTAACGGTCATCACCGGCGCCCCCGCTTAGAGTGTCACTGCCGTCGCCGTAAAGCTGGTCGTTACCCGCGCCCCCGCTGACCGTGTCCATGCCGGGGCCACCACGCAAGACGTCGTCGCCATCCCCGCCATTGAGCGTGTCGTTGCCGTCCCCGCCGTAGAGCGTGTCGTTGCCACCCATGCCCGACAGGGTGTCGTCACCTGCACCGCCGTCGAGCGTGTCGTTGGCGTCGGAGCCAACATGCACGTCGTTGGCATCCGTTCCGGTCCAATGGCTCGCACTGATCAGGAAATTGTCGGCGGTCAGGCGCGTGCCGTCAGTGAACTCGATGACGTGGGTGCCATTGGTCTTGGCAAGGAACCCTTCGAGAATGACCCCGTTGGGATTGCCGTTGACTAGGAAAAAGACCGCAAGGTCATCGCCCGTTATCTGGTAGTTGGTGACCATGCTCGGGGAGTAGCTTGCCCCGAAGCGGATGATGTCGCTGCCGGCGTCCTTGTCGGCGAGGCCGACCACCCGGTCGATGCTGCCGAGGTTGATGTTGTAGATATCGTTGCCGGCGCCGCCCTCAAGCACGTTGTTGCCCAGGCCGYCCGTGATCACGTCGTTGCCGGCACCGCCGTTAAGGTAGTCGTTGCTACCCAGACC
>NZ_JBFUJE010000652.1:0-1979 GCF_056401535.1 Luteibacter sp. P4_E6
CAGTTCGGTGACTCCTCGTCGACCACGGCGGTGTCGAACGACGGCTATGCCGCCGGCACGTTCTCGAACATCGACGTTGCCAAGGACGGAACGGTTTCGGCGAAGTACTCCAATAACGTGAGCGTGCCGCTCGGCCAGCTCGCCATCGCCACCTTCGCTAACAACCAGGGTCTTCGCCAGCTCAACGACACCAACTGGGCGGCGTCCTCGGACTCGGGCCAGGCGATCCAGGGCGTGGCGAACTCCGGCGATGTCGGCAGCGTGCAGTCGGGTTCGCTCGAGGCGTCGAACACGGCCGACCTGACCGCGCAGCTGGTCAACATGATCAAGGCGCAGCGCAACTACCAGGCGAACGCGCAGGTCATCTCGACCGACAACACGCTCACCCAGACGATCATCAACATCCGCAACTAAGCGTGACAGCTGGCGCGGTCTCCGGGCCGCGCCAGTACGTTTCCGCCATCGAACCAGGGATTCCGCCATGGACCGCTCCGTATATGTCGCGATGACCGGCGCCACGCAGATCATGCGCGCGCAGGACGAAGTGGCACACAACCTGGCCAACGCCAACACCACCGGCTTCAAGTCGGAGTTGTCGGCGTTCCAGAGCCTGCCGGTCCAGGGCGACGGCATGCAGACGCGCATCAACGGCGTGGCCCAGGGCACGGGTTGGGATACGACCCCCGGCGCGCAGATGCAGACCGGCAACGATCTTGATATCTCGGTGCAGGGTGACGGCTGGATTGCGGTGCAGGGTGCGGATGGCAATGAGGGCTATACCCGTGCCGGCAACCTGCGCATCAACGCCGACGGTTTGTTGACGGATGCACGGGGCAATGCCGTCATGGGCGGCGGCGGTCCGATCACCATCCCACAGGCTTCCAGTGTAAAGATCGGCACCGACGGCACGATTTCCGTCGTTCCCCTTGGTGAATCGCCGTCCACCATCGCCACCACCGACCGCATCAAGCTCGTGAACCCCGGCAACGACCAGCTGACCTACGGCAGCGACAGCCTCATGCACATGAAAGACGGCAGCACGCCCCAGGCGGACGCCGATGTGCGGGTGGTCTCCGGCACGATCGAATCGAGCAACGTCAACCCTTCCGATGTCCTCGTGAAGATGATTTCCCTGTCCCGCGAGTTCGAAATGCAGGTCCGTTCCATCAAGACTGCCGACGACAACGCCCAGTCGGCATCGAAATTGCTACAGGTGGGTTAACCACCGCCACGCGACGCATTTCCGTCGCTGGCATGTAAAGCGCCCAAGCGCAGGAGTCAACGATGTTCTCGTCCCTCTGGATCGCCAAGACCGGCCTCGATGCGCAGCAGACGCGCATGGACGTGGTCTCGAACAACCTGGCCAATACGAACACCACGGGCTTCAAGCGCGCCCGCGCCGAGTTCGAGGATCTGACTTATCAGAACCGCGGCCAGGCCGGTGCACAGACGACGGAGCAGACCCAGTCGCCCACCGGCTTCATGATGGGTACCGGCGTGCGTGTCGTCGGCACCCAGAAGATGTTCGACCAGGGCGGCTCACAGCAGACCGACAACCCACTCGACGTACGCATCGACGGTCGTGGCTTCCTGCAGGTGACCCTGCCGGACGGCACGGTCGGCTATTCGCGTGATGGCTCGCTCAAGCGCGACCAGGATGGCCAGATCACGACCAACGACGGTTACCCGCTCGAGCCTTCCATCACCATCCCCGCCAATGCCAGCACGGTGACCATCGGCAAGGACGGTACGGTGAGCGTCACCACCGCCGCCAACGCGGCGTCGCAGCAGATCGGCACGATCCAGCTCGCCGACTTCGTCAATCCCGCCGGCTTGCAGCCGCGCGGCGACAACCTTTACCTGGAGACCGCTTCCAGCGGCGCTCCGCAGACGGGCACCGCCGGCCTCAATGGCCTCGGCACCCTCGACCAGAATGCCCTCGAAGCGTCCAACGTGAACGTCGTCGAGGAAATGGTGAA
>NZ_JBFUJE010000653.1:0-1978 GCF_056401535.1 Luteibacter sp. P4_E6
GACCAGATAACCCGTGCGCTCGAGTCCGAAGGGATACGGCACGGGCGTCCGGAAGCCGAACACGGACACGGCGCCGGAAGGACTCTGCACCAGCTGAGTCGACGTGCTCGACGGCGTCGGCGTCACGGTGGCGATGCCTTGCTTCGTCGATTGYCCTTCGAACGTGGCGGCGAAGCTCCGTACGAAGGCATCGACATCCTGCGGCGCGACGTAGACATGCGTGGTGTCGTACTGCGGCCCCACGGAGAAATCGGGCGTTGTCGCGGCGAAGACGCAGTCCGGCGCGGTGATAACCAGGGCGCAACCAAGAAACAAGGCGCGAAGACGCATAGACGTTTTCCTGCAGAATAAAGGAGATAAATCGACGGTGCACCTGTGTGGAGCGTCAGTGCGCCGCTGGCACGCGATGCAACAAGCGCGAAACCAGCGCGATGCCAGCAAGCCCGCCGCCCAGGATGCACACACCCAGCCAGCCGGCATGCCGCCAGGTTTCGGCAGCAACGAACGAACCCGCCGCGCCGCCGAGGAACATGGTCGTCATGAACAGGGTGTTGAGCCGACTCTTGAATTCCGGGTGCAGCCCGTAGACCAGGTGCTGGTGCGACACCAGGGCGATCTGCACGCCGAAGTCGAGCAAGATGACGCCAACGATGAGCCCCGCCAACGATGGCCACAGCGCGAAGACGGCCCAGGCAACGACGGTCGACAACGCACCAGCGGCGATCACCAGCCAGGGTCCGCGTCGATCCGCGACGCGTCCGGCCAGCGGTGCCATCGCCACGCCGACGGCGCCGACCACGCCGAACAGGCCCGCCGACGCCGCGCCCAGATTCAGTGGCGGCTGTTCCAGGCGGAGCGCCAGCACCGTCCAGAACGCGGAAAATGAGGCGAAGATCACGGCCTGGGTCAACGACGCACGACGCAGCAAGGGCTCGCGTCGCCAAAGACCGACCAGCGAGGACATCAGTTCGCCGTAACTGACGCGCCGCGCTGGATGGTGTTCGGGCAGGCGCAGGCGCATCAGCACGGCGCCCATCAGTGCAATCGGCACGCCGAGCCAGAACATGGCCCGCCATCCTGCGGCACTGGAGACGAAACCGGCAATCGTGCGACTGAGCAGGATGCCCGTCAGCAAACCGCTCATCACGGTACCGACCGCCGCACCCCGTTTGGATGGCTCAGCAAGAAGAGTCGCGAAGGGAACGATTTGCTGCGCAGCGGTCGCCATAGCACCGAWCAGTACAGAGGCAATCGCGAGTGTTGTCAGCCCGGGCGCAAGCGCGGCCCCGACCAGCGCGATGGCCAACACCGCGAACTGCCCGACGATGAGCTGACGGCGTTCCAGCGCATCGCCTAGTGGCACCAGGAAGAGCAGACCCGCTGCATAGCCGAGCTGGGTAAGCATCGGAATCCAGCGCTCCACGCCGCCGTCGTGAAGGTCGCGCCCCATGATGCCGAGCATGGGTTGGTTGTAATAGATGTTGGCGACGGCCAGGCCGGCCGCCAGCGCCATCGCATAAAGGGTGCCGCGAGTCAGGACTCGCGCCGGGGTGGGATTGTCCATCGTCAAACGGCTCCGCGGTTTGGCCGATTATGCCCGCTGCGCGGGATCGCCGATGAATCGGCTCCCACAAGGAGCGGCGCTACGGGCCGTGGGCGGGCTATTTGTCCGCGACGGTCCATAGCAGGGGGAGGTGCAGGTCGTCGCAGCCGTGCTCGCAGATGAAGGTGCCGTGCTCGCCTTTAAGGGAAAGACGGCGGCCGCCGCTCAGTTTCAGGTCCATGCTGCCGTCCCAGCCACTCGGTGCGTGCGAGACATCCTTTTTTTCCAGCGTAAAAGGCTGCGAATAGGCTTTGGGGCCCCAGCGCCAGCTCACCGTGCCGCGCTGGCCATCGACGACGATATCGGCGCCGTCCGCGGATTTACCCGAGAGGTGGAGGTCGTCTCCACGGCAGCCTGCGACAACAAGGACAAGGC
>NZ_JBFUJE010000654.1:0-1975 GCF_056401535.1 Luteibacter sp. P4_E6
GCTCAACATCGTCCTTTGGAGCGCGAAGCACGATGCGAAATCGTACGTGCGGGGCGCCAAGGAGTTCCTTGCTCGACTAAGCCGAAGCCCCACGCAGACGAGCGAAAAGGTAAAGGCGCTGGTCCGCAATGGCGGATGTCTCTTTCCTGAGAGCCGATGAAGTGTGATCTGGATCACCTTCCTTTTGCATCGCAGCGTGCGTCACCAAACGCACCGCTATAGAGTTTCCCAGGCCGGCATTTAGATCGATCTAAACCGGCACGGAGCGCTGCAGCGTTCCGCATCCACCCAGTAAGAAAATACGACACGCCATCAAAGGGGTAACGCGGAACATCGCTCCGATAGCGAAGGATTCGGAGTGCGCGCTGGGTAGTGGCGTGGCCCCCATACACAACCATCGGAGCAGGTTAATGAGTCCCAAGTTTCGGTTTAAGCGCACGCGCGTCACAGCTGCTTTGCTTCTCTCGATCGCCGGATTAACCGTTTCCTCAGCATCGCTCGCCGACACCACTGGCTACATAGGCGTTTTCGGTGGCGGACCCATTTACAAGAACCTCAACAACAACATCACCGAACTGAGTCAGTCTGGTTTTACGGAGGTCGTCGTGTGGAGTGTCGAGGTCAAGGCCAACGGCGACCTTAACCTCAACGGTGAATTCCCCATCGTTTCCAACGGCGCCTATATCGGCAACCAGACGTATCCGGACTTCGTGTCCAACCTGGCCAGCCTGAAAACTGCTGGCGTCAAACGCATCACTTTCAGTATCGGCTCGTCGAACTTCGGCGACTTCCAGGACATCAAGGCCCTGGTCAATAGCACGGCCGCAGGCGGCGGCACCGGCAAGAAGAGCACGCTCTACAAGAACTTCCAGGCGCTGAAGAAAGCCATCCCTTCGATCGACGCCATCGATCTGGATGACGAGAATGGCTATGACGCCGCTTCAACCGTCGCGTTCTCCGTGATGCTTGGCAAGCTCGGTTACCACGTCATGCCGGACGCTTTCACGAATGCCTCCTATTGGACGTCCGTGGTCAAGCAGATCAACAGGCAGCGCGCCGGTACGGTCGATGGTGTGCATCTCCAGGCGTACGCTGGTGGCGCGGGCAATAGTCCCTGTTCGGGCTGGGACTTCGGCGGCGTTCCTGTCTATCCCGGCATCGGCGACTCGTCGATCGGCGGTGACTCGGTGCCCGGTGCGCAGAGCAAGTTCGCCAACTGGGCTGATGAGTGCAGCGTCACTGGTGGCTTCCTTTGGCTTTACGACGATGTGGCGGGTAAGACTTACAACGGGAAGACGCTGTCGGCGGCATATGCCGGGGCGATTGATGCGGGTTTGACTCAGTAAGTAATTCCAAGGACGCACGGCCCACATAGGTCGTGCGTCCCCGCGGCTCATTTGCTGGCACGATCGACCTCACTGTGCTCGCATGCCTGGTGGCTCTCACCAAAGCGCACATAAACCCCGCTTTGCCAGCCGTGAGCTACGCAGACGAAGCGAGGACCCGCTAGTGCGCGAGCATCGCCTGAAGTACGGCTCGATTCGGACTTGTCTGGCTTGTCGACAACGGTCTTCATAGCGACCGTAATCACGTTTCTGGTTTTGTAGGTGTTCCCCTACAGACATCGGATCCCGCTCTACCTTACCTTCGCCCGGAACGGGGCGGCCTGGCCCCTCAGGGGAGCAATATGGACAAGTCGGCCCGCTGGCAGGGCAGCCTTCGCAGGATGTGCCTCGGCATAATCTATGATGGAGGCCACGCAAACGTAAACATTCCGGACGTACCAGGCGCAGTTGCTGAGCACTGCCATATTGCGCCGCCTTGGCCGATGGGAGGATAGAGATGTTGTGCGCCGCGCGGATTGCTGTAGTAATCGTCCTACAGGCTTGTCTCGGCGCGTGCTCGGGATGTGTCGATGCCGCTTTGACTGAGCACAAGGTTGTCACGCAGGGTGGGCTCAATGGATTTCAGATTG
>NZ_JBFUJE010000655.1:0-1972 GCF_056401535.1 Luteibacter sp. P4_E6
ATCGAGCTCCGG
This sequence comes from Luteibacter sp. P4_E6, assembly GCF_056401535.1. Classification (NCBI taxonomy): domain Bacteria; kingdom Pseudomonadati; phylum Pseudomonadota; class Gammaproteobacteria; order Lysobacterales; family Rhodanobacteraceae; genus Luteibacter; species Luteibacter sp. P4_E6. The sequence continues at coordinate 13 of NZ_JBFUJE010000655.1, forward strand.
GCCCTGCCCAACCGTCCACTCCGCCTGGAAGCCGAACGGTTGCGGGTAATACACCACGTGCGCCGCAACGCGACGGTCCGTCGAGCCGGCGACAGGCGCGTCGACGACCGGGGTAAACGTCCGGCCATCGATGGTTGCCGAACCGGTCGCGACCTTGTAGCGGCCTGAATAGGCGTCCGCACCCACTTCGAGGTACTGCCCGTTGGCAAACTTGAACGGATAGGAGAAGTGGATCACCGAGTGCAGCTGATCGTTGCGATCCGGACGATTCGCGCCCTGCCCGTTGTACACACCGACGCCGAACACGCCGTAGTCGCCGGAACCTTTCAGGCCCGACTTGACCAGATAGGCATAGCGCTCCTTGATCTCCTTCGGTGTCCAGTAGAGGAACATGCCCAGATCGCGTTCGTCGCGCACCGCGGAATTGAGCGCGTCGGCGCGATCGAGCGCGAGACGGTTCTGGCTCGACTGCAGATCTTCCCAGCCGAAGGGAATCTTCGACTGGCCGGCACGGATGCGATAGGTCTTGTCCTTGTCCAGCCAGAGGTCCGCATAGGCGTCGCGCAACTGCACGAAGTGACCTGTCGACGACCCCGTAGGCGTGCTGGCAAAGTCCGGCTGGATGTAGATCGACATCTTGTCGGTCACGTCGCCACTGATGACCACGCGGGCGCGGCGAATGCCAAAGCCCTGCTCGCGGCCGATGTAGCGATCGCCCGGGGACTTGAGGTCCTTCGCGTCGCCGCCGACCTCCTGGTTGTAACGCATCTGCAGGTAGCCCCGGATGCCTATCTTGTCGTACCAGGCCTTGGCAGCCGGTGTTGTCGGCGGAGTCGCCGCGGCCATTTGCGCCGACGCGCTCGCAGAAGCCGTCGCCGTGTTCGTCGCCGCTGCCGCGACCGCCACCGGCGCCGGGCTATCGGTCACCTGCGCGAACTTGCCCAGACGCTGGCGGCCCGGACCCGGCTCCGCAAATAGCTGCCGGGTGGTCGTATCGACGTAGAGCTCGATAGCTTCTTGCGGTGCGCCCTCGGCGGCCGCGGTACCGCACATTGTCCAGAAGGCGGCGGCCAGGGGAAATCTCTTCATGGGGCTTGGCTCCGAAAATACTCATGGAAAGTGTTGAGAAAAACCTCAAACGTCTGCGATAGTGACGCTTACGCACGCTAAACGTCGCTAACGCATTCGATAGGCGGGCACGTTATCGGCCACCCATTGCACTTCCATGACAGTCGCAAACCTCACCCATCCACGCAGGTTTCTGCGCTGCAACACTTTCGTCATGCCCACGTAACAAGGGATAATTCGCAAAGACGCGCCCTCGCCAGGGGACCGGCTCGACCGCAGTTGGCGAGGCACTCTCCCACCCCAGGACCTCCCAGGCGGAACAAACCATGTCTCTCGTTAGCTCGCGCCGTACGCCGCGACGTCTCGTCATTGCCCTGTCCATCGCCACGGCGCTCACCGCTGGCATGGCCAACGCACAGGACGCCGCGCCCACCGCTCCGAAGGCCAAGACGGCCACGCTGGAGACCGTCACCGTCACCGCTGAAAAGCGCACGGAAGACTTGCAGAAGGTGCCTATCTCGATGACCGTGATCACGGCCGAGAAGCTGGAAGCCTTCGGGCAGGCTGGCGACGGCGTGCTCCAGCTCGCCGCGCGCGCGCCCAGCGTGTATGCCGAGACGTCGTACGGTCGCGAGTTCCCGCGCTTCTACATCCGCGGCCTGGGCAACAGCGACTTCGATCTCAACGCGTCGCAGCCGGTATCGATGGTTTACGACGATATCGTCCAGGAAAACCCGATCCTCAAGGGCTTCCCGCTCTTCGATCTGGAGCAGGTGGAAGTGCTGCGCGGCCCGCAGGGCACCCTGTTCGGTCGCAACTCGCCCGCGGGCGTGATCAAGTTCGAATCGCGCAAGCCGACCCAGGAAACCGAGGGTTACGCGCGCCTTTCCTA
>NZ_JBFUJE010000656.1:0-1969 GCF_056401535.1 Luteibacter sp. P4_E6
GCGCACGACGAGGCGCTTCGCGTCGGCGAGCCTTTCGCGGTTTATCAGCAAGACGTCACGCCGATCGAAATCCTCTACGGCGAACTGCGTGAGGACATCGAAGCCAACCGCTTGCACGTCGCCTTCCAGCCGCTGTGCGACCTGCGCACGGGCGAGGTGGTCCGCGTGGAATCGCTGGCGCGCTGGAACACACGCTCCGGCGTGGAAGTGGCCCCGGCCGACTTCGTTCCGTTTGCCGAGCGCAGCGACCTCATCGTGCAGCTGACTCGCTGGAGCCTCAACGCGTCGCTACGCCATACGGCGGCCCTGCACCGCGGTGGCTGTCCGCTCGACGTGGCGATCAATCTGTCGCCACGCGTTTTCGTCGAGCAGGGCTTTGCCGAACAGATGCTCGGCGCGCTGGAAATCTGGGGTGTGCCGCCGGAATCCGCGATCATCGAGATCACCGAAACCGCGCTGCTCACCGACCTCGACATGAGCGTGCGCGTGCTGCGCCGCCTGCGCGACCACGGCGTGCGCGTAGCCATCGACGACTTCGGCACGGGCTACGCCTCGTTCGCTTACCTGCGTCACTTCCCGGCCACCGAGCTGAAGATCGACCGCAGCTTCGTCGACGCCATGATCGGCGACCGCCGCACCGAGCTACTGGTCCAGGCCATGGTCGACGTCGCCCATCGCCTGGGTCTCGAAGCCGTGGCCGAAGGCGTGGAAAACGAAGAGACCCTGCGCCGCCTGGTCGAAATGGACTGCGACCTCGTGCAGGGCTATCACGTAGGCCGGCCCATGCTGGCCGACGAATTCGTCGCCGAGCGACTAGCCGCCGCCTCGACGGTCTGATCGACGCCCAGTTCGATGCACGGCTCCATGCTCGGTAGGAGCCGATTCATCGGCGATCCCAGGCCGCGACACCCTCAGCAATCGCCGATAAATCGGCTCCTACCGAGCGGATAGCTCAAGATAGCGCTGGTGCAACTCAGCCACCTTAGCCGCCAACTCCGCTTCACTTCCCTCATTGACGATCACATCGTCAGCCATCCCCAACCGTCGCTCGCGCGACGCCTGCGCCGCAATCATCTTTCGCGCCAGCGCCTCATCCACCCCGTCCCGCCGCGTCAGCCGCTCAATCTGCACCGCCTCCGGCACGTCGACCACCAGCACCCGGTCGACCCACTCGTAGTTGGCGCGATTCTCGACCAGCAACGGAATCGAGAGGATGCAGTAAGCACCCTCATCGGCAGCCACAGCCTCGTGCAGCCACGTACGAATACGCGGATGCAGAATCCCCTCCAGCGTCGTACGCGCCAGCAGGTTGTCGAACACGCGCTTGCGCATGGCCGGGCGATCCAGCCGGCCCTCGCTGTCGAGCGCATCGGTACCGAACGCCCGGGCAATCTCCGCAAGCGCTTCCGAGCCTGGCTCGACCACCGCGCGAGCCGCGACATCCGCGTCGTAGGCATGCACGCCCAGAGCCTCGAAGCAGCGCTCCACCGAGCTCTTGCCCGACGCAACCCCGCCAGTCAGTGCGACGACGAAGGCGCTCATCGCATCCCCGTCAGGTGCATGTAGCCTCCGAGCAGCGTGTCGCCAAACATCAGCCAGACCCAGCCGGCGGCGGCGATATACGGGCCGAAGGGAATCGGCACGTCACGCTGGTGCTTGCGGAACAGCATCAGCGCGCCGCCGACCAGGGCACCGATCAGCGAGGACAGCATGATGATCGGCAACAGGGCGACCGGCCCCAGCCATGCGCCCAGCGCAGCGAGCAGCTTGAAGTCGCCGTGGCCCATGCCTTCCTTGCCGGTGAGCAGTTTGAACAGCCAGTAGACGCTCCAGAGGCTGAGGTAGCCGATAAGGGCACCGAGAATGGCGGAAGAGGGCGACACCGGAAGTACCTGCCAGCCCGGGATCAGGGCGAGGGCAAGGCCCATCCAGAGCAGGGGGTAGTTGAGTTCGTCCGGGAGGAACTGGG
>NZ_JBFUJE010000657.1:0-1967 GCF_056401535.1 Luteibacter sp. P4_E6
CTGCCTTTGACGGTCACCGCCGGGTCGCGCCCGCCGTGGCTGCTGAAATTGCACAACACTTCTCGGACGAAGCACTCACGCCACGTGAGGTGGCCGTGCTTCGGGGCATATCCGAAGGAATCGGAAACAAAGCCATTGCCGAGCAGCTTGGGATATCGGCTGGAACGGTGAAGGATCACGTGTCAAACATCCTGGCCAAACTGGACGCGAACAACCGGGCTCATGCGGTGAGCATCGCCATCAAGCGCGGCATCATATCGGGTGAAGGTTCCTGACCGATTGACGCCGCTGCGGGTTGCACGCATGACGCCGCAACCCGCTGCCACCCCGCCAGCTCCATTGAGCATCCAGTGCCCGGGAATGTGCGGGCCGCCAGGTCTTTCCCGAACGATTCTTCGACCGGAGACACACCATGACCCGCGTATCGAATCATGCAGTCTTGCTGGCTTTTGCACTGGCGGCAGGCATCAGCACCCCTTCCATCGCTGCAGACAAAGTCCAGAACATCGTCCTTGTCCACGGCGCCTGGGTCAACGGCAGCGGCTGGAAACCTGTCTACGAGCTGCTGGTCAAGGATGGCTACCACGTCTCGGTGGCAGAACATCCCCTGACCTCGTTCCAGGACGACGTGACGGCCGTCAAACGCATTGTCGACATGCAAGACGGCCCCACCATTCTCGTTGGCCACAGCTACGGCGGCGCCATCATCACGGAGGTCGGCAATGACCCCAAAATCGTCGGCCTCGTCTACATCGCCGCCCATGCCCTTGACCAGGGCGAAACGGAAGTGAGCAACGGCAAGAAGTACCCGAGCCTGACCAGCCAGACGCCGGACATCAAGAGAACGGCCGACGGCTTTTTGTATCTCGACCCTGCCAAATATCCCGCTGACTTTGCCGCCGACCTGCCCATCAGCCAGGCGACGTTTGAAGCCAATGCGCAGGGCCTGACTGCCGCGTCCGTGTTTGCCGCGCCTGCCGGTGTGCCTGCATGGAAGTCAAAGCCAAGCTGGTTTGCGGTGGYCACCGCTGACCGCATCATCAATCCGGATCTTGAGCGCATGTACGCCAAGCGTGCCGGCAGCCACACCATTGAGGTCAAGGGCGCCAGCCATTCGGTTTACCAGTCCCATCCCCGGGAAGTCGCCGACCTCATTGAAGAGGCAGCCAAGCACGCGGTCCCCTGACGGGAGACGGCTGGCTCTTGCACCGCGAGYCAGCCCCCAGCAAGGACTGCCGTTTCCGTGGTGCGCCAAATCCCGCGTGCCGTCACCACCCTGACCGCGTCCGGCAACCTGGCGCGGCAGTGTTCCCACTGAGGAGGTCCCATGAATTTTGCACGTCCACTCCTGCTCGCCACGGCCATGGCCGCCGCATCACTGCTGTCTTTGGCCGCCTTCGCCGATGGCCACGGGAAATATCCCGCCTTCGCTGACATTGCCCAAGGCAAGACCATGCTCAGTCGGGACGACATCAGCAAACTCGACGAGAAGAAGTACCCCAAGCTGGAGGGTCTGAAGTCGCACTTTGACGATGCCGATGTCGACCATGACGGCAACATCAACCGGTACGAGTACGACCATTACATGGAAAACGCCCACTACTGATGGGTGCTCGACGTGGCAAGGCCGTGGCGGCAGGTCGCCACGGTTTGCCCGCGACGTGACCCTCTCCCCCAGCTGACGGCGTCGCCAAACTGCCTTGCGAAGCCCGTGCGCGCACAGTGGAAGGACATGACCATGGCCGACAAGCCCATTCCCGGCATCCGCCCCTACAGTCACCCGGCAGGCGGTTGGGGCGCACTGAAGGCAACGGCGAAAGCCGTGGCGGAACAGATGATGGGACCGGATGCGCCCGTCACGCTTTTCCACACCAACAAGCCCGACGGTTTTGATTGCCCGGGTTGCGCATGGCCGGACAAGAGCCACACCTCGACTTTCCAGTTCTGCGAAAACGGCGCCAAGGCCG
>NZ_JBFUJE010000658.1:0-1964 GCF_056401535.1 Luteibacter sp. P4_E6
GGCGAGAATCGTCGCCTCGGCATCGAGCACGAAGCCGGCCTTCTCGACTTCGGCCTTGACCGTCGCCGGGTCGATCCGGTGCAGATCTTCCGTGTTCTTCAGGCCCGCGCCCGGCGCAGCGGCGTGGTCGACGACCACGAAATAACCACCCGGCTTCAGCAGCTTGAAGACGGCCTGGTTGAATCCATCCACGCTCGCTCCGTTCATGAAGCTGTCGTGGAGGTCGTGATAGTTCTCGAAGGTCCAGATGACATCGAATGTATTGAAGGCGGAGGGCGCCGGCTGCTGGGCGATCGGATCCGAGATGGCTTCCACATTCCCGTGTCCGGGTTCGGCGGCTAGCGCTTTTGCCACCGCGACGGGATCCGACTTGAAGCCCGCGATCTCAGCGGGAACGTAGGCATATACCTTGCCCTTGCTGCCCACGACCGGCGAGAACAGCCGGGTCCAGTAGCCAGCGCCCGGCCATACGTCCATGACGACATCGCCGGGTTTCACCCGGGAGAACGCAACCAGGTCCGCAGGGCGACGCACGGCATCCTGCTGGGTGTCCTTCTCGGGCCGATGGGTATCGGCGATGGCGGCGGCGATGGAAGGGGCGGTGGCAGGCGGTGGCGTCTTCGCGACAGCGGCTACCGAGAGCAAGGCGGCGGCGGTCGCCGCGACGTAAAAGGCTGATTTCATACCTGGGCTTCCTGTTGGGTCAGTGGAATCAGGGTTGGAGCGATGCCGAGGTTAGTCCTTTCGCGGAAGCGCCGCAGCCATCGCCCCAACCGTCATGGTGCGCTCAGGTAGACCGGCCTGCATCATGAAAAATTACACCGAGGGTGTGCCGGTGCCCTGCCCGCAAGCGACTGACACCGTGGCGCAGTTTGACCTGGTAGTCACCGCGGACACCGCGCACGGGGCGACTGTTGACCGCGAAGAGAACGGCGTCGCCTTTCCGTAGTGGCACGACGGCCACCCGGGTCTGCATCCGGGGACGTTGTTCGGTAAGGACGAACTCTCCGCCGTCGAAATCGCGCCCGGGCTCGGAGAGCAGCACGGCCAGCTGCATCGGAAAGACGTGCTCCCCGTAGAGGTCCTGATGCAGGCAGTTGTAATCGTCGGGACCGTACTGCAACAACAGCGGCGTCGGACGCACCTGGCCGGCCTCGTGGCAGCGCTCGATGAAGGCGGCATGGTCGGATGGAAAGCGGACATCCTTGCCCACTCGCTCGTGCCAACGGTTCGCCAGGGGCGCGAGATGGGGATAGATCGACGTTCGCAGCGTTTCGACCAGGGGCGGCAAGGGATAGCTGAAATAGCGGTATTCCCCTCGGCCGAAACCGTGGCGAGCCATCACTACATGGCTGCGGAAACCCTGCCCGCCTCCGTACAGCCCGGAGATTCCGTCACATTGCCCCTCGTTCAGGAGCTTCGGCAGGACGGCCCAGCCCTGTGCGTCGAGTTCGGCAGAGACCGCGGTCCAGTCGATATCAAACATCATGAAAGCACTCCTCGTGAATACCGAGAAGGTCGCATCGATACCGCGGACGGACACTCCGATTCTTGCGCCTCGCTGGATCCGCAAGTTCCGGATAGTCCGCCTGCATGCGCTAGTCGATCATGGCGTACCCAATCGACAGCAATGGAGATGACCATGGCCAGCACACGCACCGAATCCGATCCACGTTGGGCAAGTGTCCTTGCACGAGATGCACGCGCCGACGATCAGTTCTGGTATTCCGTTTCGACCACGGGCATCTACTGCCGGCCCTCCTGCCGTTCCCGGCACGCCGACCCGAAACATGTTCAGCTACATGCAACCCTGGATGAAGCCAGGGCCACGGGTTTCCGGCCCTGCAAGCGCTGCCATCCGGATGGCGTCGTCGTCGAAGAGATCCGCTTCGCCGTCGGGGAGTCGACCCTGGGTACGATTCTTGTTGCCACAACCGGGAAAGGCGTCGTCTCCGTCCTTCTGG
>NZ_JBFUJE010000659.1:0-1955 GCF_056401535.1 Luteibacter sp. P4_E6
CATCTTCATCGTCGGTGAAACAGGTACCGGAAAGGAGTTGGTGGCTCGCGCCATCCATGTCGCTTCCGGTCGCAGCGGCCTCTTCGTACCGATCAACTGTGCCGCTATCCCTGCAGACTTGCTGGAGAGCGAATTGTTCGGGCACGTCAAGGGCGCCTTTACGGGAGCAGTGCGCGACCGGATCGGCAAGTGCGAGCTCGCCAGTGGAGGCACGCTCTTTCTCGATGAAATAACGGAGATGCCGATCGGACTGCAAGCAAAGCTCTTGCGCGTCTTGCAGGAGTCTGTGATCGACAAGGTCGGAGGCAATGTCGCTACGCCGGTCGACCTGCGTGTCGTCGCTGCAACCAATCGCGATCCGCAGCAGTCCGTCGATGCGGGCACGCTTCGGCGCGATCTCTACTTTCGGCTCAATGTGGTACGTGTTGACGTGCCGCTGCTTCGGAGCAGGCGGGACGACATTCCGTTGCTCGTCGACTACTTCATAAACAAGTATTCGGTTGAGCTCAGCAGGTCGCCACCCACGTTATCGCCTGAGGCATTGGTGATACTGGAGAACTACACGTGGCCCGGGAATGTCCGTGAGCTGGAGAACCTGATCGAGCGAGCGATGGTGCTGTGCAGGGGCGAAGTCATCACCGCAGCACATCTCCCGGGCGAACTAGGCGCTGCGCGGACACCTGTTGCGCTTGACAAGGCTGGCTCCGAGACTGCGCAGCAGTCGGAGCAGCCGCTTGCCTTGAGACCTCATGTGGATCAACTCGAGCGTCGCCTGATCGAAGCCGCCCTCGAAGCCGCGGGAAAGAATAAGGCTGCTGCCGCTAGACTGCTCGAGATCAGCGAGCGCGCGCTCTGGTACAAGATCAAGCGATACGGCCTCAGCTAACCACGCCCTTCACGCCGCGTGTCAGCACCGGCTTCACGCCCTTTGACGGAAGTCTTGATTCGACCAAGTCCATGGTTGCACTCCCGCGACGACGAAATTGTCTAGGGGCACCCCGGACGCTACGCCTGGCCTCGACGCGATGCGCTGACATCGCACGAAAGGTCCTGTCGTTTCACGGGACTTTCATCTCCTTCATAACCGCATCCCTGGGAGGGAAAAACCATGGCCGTCACGACCATCGAAGAACTGTTCATCCATGAGCTGTCGGACATCTACAGCGCAGAAAAGCAACTGACGAAAGCGCTTCCCCGCCTGGCCCGCGCATCGTCGTCCCCGAAGCTCGCCGAAGCCTTTACCTCCCACCTGGAAGAAACCCAGGGCCAGGTCGAGCGCATCGACGAAATCGTCGAGCTCCTTGGCATCAAGCTCAAGCGTATGAAGTGCGCCGCCATGGAAGGTTTGGTGGAGGAGGGCAAGGAAGTGATTGAAGAGATCGAAAAGGGCGCACTGCGTGACGTCGCACTCATCGGCGGCGGCAACAAGGTCGAGCACTACGAGATTGCCTCCTACGGCACCCTCGCAGCATTGGCTACCCAGCTGGGCTATACCAAGGCCGTGCCACTTCTCCTGGCCACTCTGAAGGAAGAGAAGGCTGCCGATGAAAAGCTGACCTTGCTCAGTGAGCAGCTCGGGAAGCAAAAGCAAGTCGAGAAGGCCTGACACGCTTTGAGTGCCATCGGCGTTGATGCCGACAGCCGTGCGGTGGGCGGGATTCGCCCACCGTGTTTTTCGGTGACGCGCAAACCGAAATTGCATAGCACTTGGCCGTCGCGCCTTAGGAAGCCTGTGCTAGGTTCGATGAGCCGCATTATGGCGGCCTACAAACTTCGGAGCGTTCTCATGGATAAGCGCGACCAGCTGATGCACGACGCCAATCCCTTCGGTGTACAGGTCGAAGGTCCGTTGCAGCTTGGTACCACGGCAGCAAAGTGGGCACCGAAGATCGATGATGTCGGTGATATCGGCCGCATCGGTTCCACGCATAGCGGTGGCGATTGGGGCTAAGCCC
>NZ_JBFUJE010000660.1:0-1949 GCF_056401535.1 Luteibacter sp. P4_E6
TCATCTGGTCGGTCAGTGGTTCCCGAAGATCGGCGTGCTCGAGCTGCCGGGTGAGCGCGGGGCCACGGAGCCGCGCTGGAACGTGCACGAGTTCCACTTCAATAGCGAGTTTTACGCGGACTTCGGCGAGTACGACGTCCACATGACGGTGCCCAAAGACTACGTCGTGGGGGCCGTGGGTGAGCAGCAGGGCGATCCCACGCCGGAAGGTAACGATCTCAACTGGCATTTCATCCAGGCGGACGTGCATGACTTCGCCTGGATGGCCGCCCCCGGTTACAAGACGCTCGACGGCGAGTACACCGGCCCGGGCAGCCCGAGGGTCAAAGTCCGCGTGATCTACCCGGCCGAGTATGAAGGGGACGCCAAGCCGGTGCTCAAGGCATCGATCGACTCGATCGCCTATTTCTCGCAGACACTCGGCGCGTATCCGTACAAGACGCTGACCGCCGTCGTGCCGCCGTTCAACGCGAGTGAAGCGGGCGGCATGGAGTATCCGACGTTCTTCACCGCCGACAACTACAGTCCGGTTGCGCCGAAGACCTTGAACGAATTCCTGCTGGATTTCGTGACGATCCACGAGTTCGGACACGGCTATTTCTATGGGCTTCTGGCCTCGAACGAGTTCGAGGAGCCAATGCTCGACGAGGGGCTGAACGAGTATTGGGATGGACGCATGCTGCGCGAGCRGAACCAGCTGGTCTACCTCACGACACCGATGTGGAAGTTCTTCGGCGTCGAGGCACCCATGGGCGGCTTTATGCTCGAGCGCATGATGGCCACGTTGGCGCATCCGGCGGATCCACTCGGCCAGAATTCATGGGACCGCTTGTCGAGCTCGGCTTACGCCACGGTGTATTCGCGCACGTCCACGGCCATGCACGATCTCGAGGAGCGCCTGGGCAAACCGGTGATGGAGAAGGCCTTCCGCGACTACTACGCCACCTGGCATTTCCGTCATCCCTCGATTGCCGATCTCCAGGCGAGCCTCGCTGAATCGTCGGGCAAGCCTGCCGTCGTGGCCCAGGTCTTCGAGCAGTATGTGTATGGCACCGACACCGTGGACGATCGCGTCAGCGATATCGCCAGCGACGAAGTGCTCCCACTGGCAGGTACGTCGATCAAGGACGGCAAGCGCGTCGAGTTGAGCAACGACGATAACGACGAAGCCATCGAGAAACAGCGCAAGAATTGGGAGAAAGCTCATCCCGATGCAAGACCGGGCACGGGCCCGTTTCCATGGAAGACCACGGTGACCGTGCGTCGCGACGGTTCTCAGGTGCCGCAGATACTGAAGGTGACGTTCGCCGACGGCTCGGTGGACACCGTTCGCTGGGACGACGACCGTCGGTGGGCGCGGTTTGTCTTCACCCGACCGGTCAAGGCTACCTCGGCCGAACTCGACCCGGAGCGCAAGATCTATCTCGACGCGAACAAGCTAAACGACAGTCGCACCGTCGAAGAAAATCATGCCGCCTCGAACCGTTGGGGTTCGGACTTTGCCGCCCTTCTGCAGGGTATCTACACCATGCTGGGGACGCTATGAACAGCCATTCCAAACGTTCGGCTTTCGCAGCCATCGGTCACGGCGCCGTCGGCGGCCTTCAATGGCGCCTGTTGCTGCTGTGGATACTCATCTCGCTGTTGCCGACGCTCGTCGTCGCGCTGCCGCTGTGGAGCACGCTCGATACGCTACTGGGTCATTCCGTCCACGCCGAGGCCTGGGCGAAGCATTTCGACGGACTGATGTTCGGCGATGTCTTCGTTGCGCTGAACCGCGACAATCCGTGGATGGGCATGGCCTTCGTCGCGGGTGTGATCCTGACGCTGGCCGTTTCGCCCTTTCTCACGGGCATGGCCGTGGCCGGTGGACGTGCCGGGCGTGCATTGAGTTTTGGTGGCCTGCTACAGGGCGGCGCGACCGAGTATGGCCGCATGCTGCGCATGCT
>NZ_JBFUJE010000661.1:0-1940 GCF_056401535.1 Luteibacter sp. P4_E6
GCCACCGACTTYGCCTGGATCTCCTGGACCTTGTTCTCTCCGAAACGACGCAGCCCCAACCCCACCGCCTCGCGCACGACCTGGGCCTCGAACGTCTTGCTCACCGGAAGCAGGGTCACCTCGGCCGGATCGCGCCCGGCTTGCACACAGGCCGCCCCGATCGCCGCCCGCACGGCCGCAAGGCGGCCGTCGAGCGTGGCGAGGTCCGCGGTCATGCCTTCGAGGCTTCCTGGAAGTGACGTGCCACCACGTCGGCCACCACCATGCTCACGCGCTTGCCCGTGGGAATGTGCAGGAATTCGTTCGGACCGTGGGCGTTGGAATGCGGGCCGAGAACGCCGGTGATGAGGAACTGCGCCTGCGGGAACTTCTCACCGAGCATGCCCATGAAGGGGATGCTGCCACCCTCGCCCATGTAAGCGGCGGGGGCGCCGAAGTAATGCTCCGAGGCGCGGGCGACCGCCTCCTCAAGCCACGGCGAAAGGGCCGGCGCATTCCAGCCACTGCCGTCCTTTTCCAGGTCGAAAGTGACCTTGGCGCCGTACGGCGGATCCTTCTCGAGCAACTGCTTGAGGAACTTGCCCGCCTCGGCACCGGACAGCGTCGGCGGAACGCGCAGGCTCAGCTTCACCGCGGTTTTCGGGCGCAGGACGTTACCGGCGCTGTCGAGGGCAGGCATGCCACCCACACCCGTAACGGCGAGCTGGGGGCGCCACGTGCGGTTGAGCACGAGCTCGGCTAGGTCGTCGGTGACCGGCTTCATGCCCTCGACGAACGGGAACTTGTCGTAGATGTCATTGCCCAGCACCTCGGCCGAACGGCGGGCCTGGTCGACGCGCTGCGCCGGGATGTCGACATAGAGCTCCGCCGGCACGATGGCACCGGTCTGCGGGTTCTCGAGGCGGCTCAGCAGGTCGCGCAGGATGCGGAAGCTCGACGGCACCACACCGGAGGCATCGCCCGAATGCACGCCCTCTTCAAGCACCTGCACCGTCAGGTTGCCGCCGGTCATGCCTCGCAACGACGTGGTCAGCCAGAGCTGGTCGTAGTTGCCGCAGCCCGAATCGAGGCAGACGACCAGGGCCGGGTTGCCGATGCGGTCGGCGAGATGGTCGACGTAGTACGGCAAGTCGTAGCTACCCGACTCCTCGCAGGCCTCGATCATGATCACGCAGCGCGCATGGGGCACGCCCTGATCGCGTAAGGCGAGCAAGGCCGCGAGCGAGCCGAAGATCGCGTAGCCGTCATCCGCGCCGCCACGACCGTAAAGCTTGTCGCCCTTGATGACAGGCGTCCACGGACCGAGGTCATCGGCCCAGCCGGTCATCTCCGGCTGCTTGTCGAGGTGACCATAGAGCACGACGGTTTCATCCGTGCCTGCGCCCTGTACGCCCTGTGCCGGCACGTCGATGTAGATCAGCGGCGTGCGGCCTTCCAGACGCACGACTTCGAGTGAGGCGCCTTCGAGGGCACCCAGCTTCGAGCGTGCCCAGGTCTCCATGAGGGCCACCGCCTGGTCCATGTAGCCATGCTCGCGCCACTTCGTGTCGAACATCGGCGACTTGTTGGGGATGCGGATGTACTCGACCAGCTGCGGGACGATTTCCGCGTCCCAAAGGCCGCTGACGAAGGAGGAAATGCGGGAGGTATCCATGGCGAGGGGGACTCGTGAGGTCAAAGCGGGATTGTAACAGCGCCTCGTCGGGGCGCCGACAGGGTGGCCCCACCCAAGGTAGGCGCGGGAGCCGCACACGCCGCGTCGGGCGCGCACATCGCGTACGTCACCCCGCCGGTTCGCCGGTTCCGGACCGCGGCGCAGAGTGCTTCGGCGTCATCCGGCGCATTCAACCAGGAGGCTTTATGAAACCCCTCGCTCTTACCCTCGCCCTGACCGCCCTGCTTTTCGCCATGCCCGCCGTGGCCGGCACGCCGGTCAACAT
>NZ_JBFUJE010000662.1:0-1939 GCF_056401535.1 Luteibacter sp. P4_E6
GGTTGGTCCTTGGGGACGCCTAAGCTGAGGGCCGCTCAGTCCACAGGGAAAGCGAAAGAGGAGCTACGGCCCGTCACGAAGTGCCGCGCCGCGGCCCCAAGGGCCAACCCGACCGCGACTCTCACGTAGCACGAGCGTGAGGCGGCGTAAGCCGCTGGGGGCATGAGCCGCGTAGCGGCTTTCCTTAGTCATCGCGCCCACATCCCGGCGAGTGAAGCGCAGTTGGCCGCAACCTGCGCCGCACCTGCGGCCACGCGATTTCGCTAATACGGGCTTCGGGTACTTGCAGCATTCGCTTCATGTCCGGACATCGACGAGGAGGCGGCGGCGCGGGTGGTCGACGTACGGGCGAACCACCGGCGCACTGCGCGGTTCAACGGCCTCTCGACGTACACATGCACCACGCATCCGGCGATCACCGTGGCCACCAGTGTACCCAGCCAGAAGATCGTCTCGGCGGTGGTACCCCATGTGCGCAGGGAAAGCATGGAGGACAGCCGTGAGGCCGCTCCCAGGACAAACACGTGGACAAGATAGAGTGCGTAGGAGGCGTTACCGATCAGCACCAGGGTTTGCGAAGGCTTGCGCTCAGCGCGCGATTCGAACGTGAGGAATCCGAGGACCACGAAGGCAGCGGGTAGGCCTGCCTGCCACCATCGCTGGGTGAGTACGAAACTCCCCGGAAGGTTCAATGCAACGAACCCGGCAAATCCCAGAAGGGCGCTGGTGACACCGGCAGCCTTGGGTATCCGACCTTCCACGGCCTTGTAGATCCGGAAAATGACGATGCCGAAGACGAATTCCAGCAGCAGCGGACTCGTCAAAAGATAGGTGGTGGCTATGCCGGTGAGTGAGCCAGCGGCGAGAAGCACCAGTAGGGCCGTGACCAGGTTGAGTCCTGTGGGCTTGCGCCCGATCAGGAAAACGCCACTAAACAGCAGATAGAAGTACAGCTCGAAACTGAGGCTCCAGCCGGGGCCGATGAGGAACTGAACCGGGCTGGCCTGCAACGTGGGGACAAGAGTGTACGAGCGCCACACGCTCGTCGGACCGCTGTTGGCATTGACCAGATGGGGATTTGCCAGGAAAAGGATCAGCGCCGCGGTGCTGACGAGCCAGTACAGCGGGAAGATCCTGCTGAAACGTGCGATCCAGAAGTCGGTCATGCCACCGGTGTCGCGCAGCGACGACCTGGTGTAGATCATCGCCATGACAAAGCCCGAAACGACGAAGAAGATGTCGACGCCACTTGCGCCGATCCGAAACCCATCGAAGACGGCATTGCCGACAACGGATGACTTGAAGGCGATGTGGGACATGACGACAAGGGCCACGGCCAACGCACGTAGATACTGAAGGGTGTAGATCACGATCCGGTCGTCCATGACACAAAGGTCGGGAGTATAAGCGTGAGGCCGCGCGCAAGTGAACGGGTAGCGTTGAGATACTTTGGTCACGGGCAGTCGTGGACCCGCGAGTCCGTTAGATTCGCGGCACGTCGCTTCGTGGGCGTGCCGCACCCGGGCAAGCGGAACTTCACCAAGGAGTACTCATGTCTGTTTCTACCGAAAACGGCACGGTTCGCCGCGCTCGCTACTACGTCGATCCCGATGCCTCAGAGCACGACCTTCTCTCAACAATGCGGCAGCGCTGCCGCACTACGCGCGTGGGCTCACGGAGCTGCTTGCGGAGTACGTGCATGACTCGGACACCGTCGATTGCCGACGCATGGCGTTGTCACTCGATGCGGTCGCCGCGCTTACGCAGATGGGCGCGCATTGTGCGGCGGAGGCGCATGCGCGGCTTACGTGGGAGAGACGTTCCGCTGCGGATGAGGTGTTGGGGCCGCATTGATGGGTCGAGCGTAGGCAGGTGCGGCCCCATTCGCACGCGCGACAGGCTGAGGGTTCGCCGCTGAAGCGGCTCCTACAGGGGCGAG
>NZ_JBFUJE010000663.1:0-1939 GCF_056401535.1 Luteibacter sp. P4_E6
GCCGGCACGCCGGTCAACATCAATACGGCCGATGCCAACGCGCTCGCCCAGTCCCTCGATGGCGTGGGGCTCGCCAAGGCCCAGGCCATCATTGCCTGGCGGGAGGCCAACGGCGATTTCGACAGCGCCGACCAGCTCACGTCGGTCAAGGGCATCGGCCAATCACTGGTCGACCGCAACCGGGAATCCATCCTCGTCGACGCCGCCAAGCCGACGAAAAAGACCCGTCCCGCCCGCCCGGCGAAGGCCAACACCGCCAGCACGGACGACTGACGACCCGGCCCACCCCCTTCCGTCGCCGGCCGAACGCGCTACACTCGCGCCCCGTGCCGGCGGCGCTTTCTCGCCCTGCCGGTGGGAACAGGGGCCAGATGATCCGATGATCCTGCCGCGTTACCGTATCGCCGCTTCGGGCATTCCCGGGGCTGGCAAGGGCTTGTTCGTCGACGAACCCGTCGACGCCGGACGCATCGTCACCGCGCCCGATGCCATCGACCGTACGCACTCCTGGGCGGAGATCCTCGCCACGCCGGCCCTGGCCGCCAACCAGCACGCCGCGRCCCGCTGGTTTGAGGACCGCTACACCGTTTCGCCCGAGTGGCCAGACGAATGTTTCGTCAACCACAGCTTCGAACCGACCGGAATCTGGCATCTGGGATTTATTTTTGCCGCGAAGAACCTTCCGCAAGGCACTGAAATAACAGTTGATTATCGGCATCTCCTTCCGCCAAATGAGAACGAGAGCTTTAATGACGCGGCAACTGGTGAGAAAATAACCGGCTTGTCCTGGCAGGACAGTCTCGCGCTGAGTACGCGCGCCCTAGCCGCCCTGCTCGGCTGATTCCTTGGTCACTTCGATGGCAATGTCCGATATCCCTGTTCTGGAAACGCCGCGCCTGCGGCTTACCGCCCTCACCGAACGCCACTTCGACGACTACGCGAAAATGCTCGCGGACGCCGAAAGCACGCGCTGGATCGGTGACGGCCAGCCCCTGGACCGCATGAACGCGTGGCGATCCATGGCCATGCTGCTTGGGCACTGGGCACTCCGCGGCTGCGGCATGTGGGCCATCGAACTGAGACACAGCGGCGAGTTCATCGGCCGCGCCGGCCTGATGAAGCCGGAAGGCTGGCCCGACCTCGAGCTGGGCTGGATGCTCAAGCCGGAACACCGTCATCACGGCTACGCCACGGAAGCCGGTGAAGCCATCCTCGCGTTTGCATGGAACGAGATGCACGCGCAGCGCGTGATCAGTCTCGTGCGCATCGGCAACGAAGCCTCCGACCATGTGGCCGAGCGTCTTGGCGGCGAGCACATCGACAACATCGATTTCCTCGGCGGCGCGACGCATCTGTTCGCTTACTACCCGCCCCATCGCGAAGTCCGCCGCGCGAGCTGATCGCACGCACGGCGGCAACGCCCGCCATCAAAGGGCCGGCGCGAAATCCGTGCGACGGCGGCGGTGTGCCGGATTGACCGCAGCGATGCCCGCCAGGGCGAGCAAGCGCGCCGTGCGCATCCACGCAATCACGATCACGCCCGCCTGCACGATCAGGAACGCGACGAAGAGGCCGCCTCCCACCGCCACCGTGTGGCCCCGCCACGCCGCGATCAATACAGCCAGCGCCATGCCGACGAGAGTGATCACGAGGTAGACCAGCAAGCTGGCGAACGGACGCCGAACGAACTGCATGAATCCGCGACCGAGCGCCCGGAACGCCGAACGCAGCCCGATATCGGCAACGAACTGGGCACGCGCCGATTCGACCACCGCCTGTGCGATTACGAAGAACAGCAAGGCGACGGCAAGCGCACCATGCGAGTACATGTCGGCCGTGGCGGGAAGGAGCGCCGTATCGATCTTGTCGTCCGCGAACGACGATGCCGCTTTCGCCACGACGGCGAACAGGCCATAGGGAATCAAGGCCAGCAACAGCA
>NZ_JBFUJE010000664.1:0-1932 GCF_056401535.1 Luteibacter sp. P4_E6
GGGTGGCCACGATCCACGAGGCGCAGGGCCGCAAGGGCCTGACCGGCCCGTACCTGCGCCCCATCTATGCGGGCGCCCGCATCGCAGGTTCGGCGGTCACCGTGTCCGTTCCCCCCGGCGACAACTGGATGCTCCATGTCGCCATCGAGCAGCTTCAGGAAGGCGACATCCTCGTCGTGGCACCGACGAGCGACTGCACCGACGGCTATTTCGGCGACCTGCTCGCCACCTCCGCGCTGGCACAAGGCTGCCGGGGCCTGGTCATCGACGCCGGGGTCCGCGATGTTCGCGACCTCACGGCCATGGGCTTTCCCGTCTGGTCCAAGGCGATCTCCGCGCAGGGAACGGTCAAGGAAACACTGGGCTCGGTCAACGTGCCGCTCGTCTGCGGCGGTGTCTGCATACGTCCCGGCGACATCGTCGTGGCGGACGACGACGGCGTATGCGTGGTCCTCCGTGAAGAAGCGGACGAGGTGCTCGCGAAGGGCCTGGAACGCGAAGCCCGCGAGGCACAGGTGCGCGATCGATTGGCGAAGGGCGAACTCGGACTCGACATCTACGCCATGCGTGAGCGCCTGGCGGCCAAGGGTCTCGTGTACCGCTGACGGCGACGCCTGCGACAAACCCTCCCCACCTTACGACCCATAAGAGCCCCATGAAGATCTTCGATACCCACACGCATGTGATCTCCCCCGATACCGCGACGTACCCGACCGACCCCATCGGCGGTCATCAGTCGGAGTGGTCGCAGAAGCGACCCGTGGACGCAGGCGGCCTGCTCAAGGCTATCGATGAGGCAGGCATCGCCAAGGCCGTCGTCGTGCAGGCATCGACGGTCTACGGGCACGACAACCGCTATGTCGTGGACACGGTGCGCGCGAACCCCTCCCGCTTCGTCGGCGTTTACTCGATCGATGCACTCGCTCCGGATGCCGTCGAGCAGATCGACCATTGGCAGGCCCAGGGGCTGTCGGGATTTCGCCTGTTCACCACCGGCAGCACCATGCCCGGGCAGTCCGACTGGCTCGGCCACAAGGATTCATTTGCCGCCTGGGCACATGCCGAAAAGCTCGGCATCCCCGTCTGCCTGCAGATGACGATGGAAGGGCTTCCCGCCCTGCGAGCGTTGCTCGAGCGCTTCCCCGCCGTTCGCGTGTTGCTCGACCATTGCGCGCGACCGGACCTGTCCGACGGCACGCCCTTCACCGCATCGCAAGCCCTTTTCGATATGGCGGTGTTCCCGGGTGTCTACCTGAAGCTCACCAATCGCACCCTCACCGCCGCAACAGCAGGCAAGTCGACCCCGCAGGACTTCCTGGCCCGGACCATCGACACGTTCGGTGCGGGGCGCATCGCCTGGGGCTCGAACTTCCCGGCGGCCGAAGGCACGCTGCCGACGCTCGTCGCCGCCGCACACGAGGCACTTTCCAGCCTCTCGCACGACGACCAGGCCATGATTTTCAGCGGCACCGCGGCAACGATCTATCCCGGCCTTTCGGAGAACGGCAAGCATGGCTGAGTCCACACGCCTGCGTACCGTCCTGGCCGACTCGCCGTTGTCCGCGCCGATCAAGAGCGGCGCGCTCAGCAGCCCGGACGTCACGTTCGATGTCGTCGAGGTCTCCCCGGTTCATAAGGCCTTCGCACCCATGGTGCGCGATCAGAGTTTCGATATCTCGGAACTGGCCATCGTCACCGGCCTCCAGGCGATCGCATTTGGCCGGCCCATCATCCTCCTCCCTGCGGTGGTCGCATCGCGCTTCCAGCGCGGTTGCCTGATTACCCGGCGAAGCGGCGGCGTGACCACACCGGAAGGGCTGGTCGGCAAGCGTGTCGGCGTGCGCGCCTATACGCAAACCACGGGCATGTGGGTGCGCGCGCACCTCACCGAAGACTATGGTCTGGCGACGGACAGCATGCACTGGCTGACAC
>NZ_JBFUJE010000665.1:0-1927 GCF_056401535.1 Luteibacter sp. P4_E6
GCCGTACCTGAGCACAGATGCGACGAGACAGGAGCCGATAAAGGCTCCTGTCTCCGTTTTGAAGCATGGAGTTAATGAACGCACGCTAGAAGTATTCGCTTATTCACGTCAGCATGGAGAGAGAACTGTGTGGAAGAGTGACGCCCTCGCAAGTAAGACAAAAGAGTTCAGGCAGAAGCTGGACGCGATCAAAGCCGAACGGCCCATGGACTGGTATCCCTACGATTCACTGAACAACATTGGTCTGATGCCCAAGTATTTCCCTTCGGAAATCCTTGATTCCGCAGTGAAGGGGAACTTGAACTGGAAATTCCTCGACATTGGCGCAGGTGACGGCGACGTCGGTTTCTTCTTCGAATCGCTGGGAAACCAGGTCGATATGCTCGACAACCCCCCGACGAACTTCAACGACTGCCGGGGAATCGGCAGCTTCGCGGAAGCCTTGGGAAGTTCTTCAAAATTGGTGGTTCGCGACATCGATCGCGCCTTCGAACTGGAAGGTCAATACGATCTCGCTTTCGCACTGGGATTGCTCTACCACCTGCGCAATCCGATGAACCTCCTGATGACGCTGGCCATGCACGCCGAGCGACTCGCACTGTCGACGAAGGTCTTCCGATTCCTGCCTGACGGAACATCCATCGAGAAGCACCCGGTGGCTTACTTCCTGCGCAATCGGGAGGCGAACAATGACCCGACGAATTACTGGATTCTTTCGCCGCTGGGGCTGAAGGCCCTGCTGGCTCGCTGCGGGTGGCGAGTCGTCGGAGAGCTCATGCAAGGCTCTACGCACTCAAACCCTATCGACAACGAGCATGACGAGCGCATGTTCGTCTACTGCGAGCGTGTTGAAAACTGGCGCGACCTCGGGCTGCATCACGACTTCTGATGCATCACCCATGGCGCGGGGCTCGTTACGATCCCCGCGTCCCTTGGGCGTACATCCACTCCAGCGTGGTCCGCAGGGGAATGATGTCGAGTGGCCCAATGAGGCCGCGCAGCCGGCGATTGTCGCCGGTGAGCCGCGCGACTTCATTGCCGCGAACAAATGCGGGATTGACGCGGACGTCGATGTTGTAGCCGGCAATTTCCTGCATCATGCCGATGACTTCAAGTAGCGAAACGGATGTGCCCGAGCAGATGTTGACTGCCAGGCCCTGGCCACCGGCTGACAACAGACGTACATACGCCTCGGCGACGAACCGAACGTCCTGGAAATCGCGAGCGACATCGATATTGCCCAGCTCAATCACGCGCTCGCCGCGGCGAAAGTGCGAGACGATCTTCGGCAAAAGGAAGTTCTCCGCCTGACCCACCCCCGTGTAGTTGAACGGACGGGAAAGGATGACCGGCAAACGGTCGGCCCATAGCTTTGCCATGTACTCCATCGCCAGCTTGCTGACCGCATAGTCGTTGGCAGGAGATGGCGTGACCGACTCGCTCAACAGCTCGATATCGTTGTTTCCGTAGATGTTGGCGCTACTGGCAAGCAGAACAGCCAGCGGGATCTCCGGCAACGCCGCCAGAGCCTCCAGAAGGTGACGCGTGCCTACAACATTCGTCCTGTACATCTCGTCAGCGTCGCCGTGGGCCACGAAAGCGATGGCGGCGAGATGGATGACGGCTGTTGGGCGCCCTTCACTCACCGAACGCGCAACAGCCTCTCGGTCGAGGAGATCTACCGACGCGGAGTCGAGGTCCGACGGGCGCTCACAGAGTCCAAGCACCCCGTGTCCGGCGGCACGAAGCGCGTCGACCACGTAGCGACCGGTGAAGCCCTTGTGTCCGGTGACAAGAACCCTGGAGGGCGCCACCTCAGAACGAGACGTCACGTTCATTCCGACGCAGATCAGCCTTGACCATCATGCGGCAAAGATTCTCGAGAGTGGTCTCCGGCTTCCATCCCAGCTTCTCGAACGCCTTGGTC
>NZ_JBFUJE010000666.1:0-1914 GCF_056401535.1 Luteibacter sp. P4_E6
GCCCCATGCAGCTCGCCTCGGCACCGTTCCAGTTCGTCGAGGGCCATATCCAGGCCACCGGCACGCTGATCAACCTGCCGGCCGTGGTCATCATCGCCGCGCTGTCAGGCCTGTGCTACGTCGGCATCACGCAGTCCGCCTTCGTCAACTCGATCATCGTGACGATCAAGGTCACGGTCATCCTGCTGTTCCTCGCCTTTGCCATCCAGGTGATCAACCCGGCTAACTGGCATCCGTTCATCCCGGCGTCCGAAGGTCCGGGCGCGTTCGGCTGGGGCGGCATCTTCCGCGCCGCGACCATCGTGTTCTTCTCGTATGTCGGCTTCGACGCGGTGTCGACCGCCGCCGGTGAAGCGAAGAACCCGCAGCGCGACATGCCCATCGGCATCCTCGGCTCGCTGGCCGTCTGCACCGTGCTGTACATCGCCGTGGCACTTGTCCTCACCGGTATCGCGCCGTTCCGCATGCTCAACACGCCGGAGCCGGTCGCCACCGCGCTGGGCCTGTACCCGCAGCTGTCGTGGCTGAAGGCGCTGGTCATCCTCGGCGCGATCACCGGCCTGTCCTCGGTCATCCTCGTGATGCTCATGGGCCTGCCGCGCATCTTCTTCTCGATGGCGAAGGACGGCCTGCTCCCGAACACCATGGCCAAGGTGCATCCGAAGTTCCGCACGCCTTACATCGGTACGATCATCGTCGGCGTCGCCGCGGCTGCCATGGCCGGCCTGTTCCCGGTCAGCGTGCTCGGTGAGCTGGTCTCGATGGGTACCCTGCTCGCGTTCGCCACCGTCTGCCTCGGCGTGCTGATCCTGCGCTACACCCGTCCGGACCTGAAGCGCAGCTTCCGCGTGCCGTTCGTCTGGCCGATCACCATCATCGGCGCGGTCTCCTGCGTCTACCTGTTCTGGCAGGCCTTCGAAGAGCACTGGCGCCTGATGCTCGGCTGGATCGTCATCGGCCAGCTGATCTATTTCCTGTACGGCTACGGGCACAGCAAGCTGCGCAAGTCGCTCGGCTGATAGAAACGAACCGGGAAAGGCCGGCGGTCACCCGCCGGCCTTTCCTTTTGCGACTATTCTCTCCATGACACTTCTTCCCGGGCCGTCCATGCTCAAGCAGTTACTTGCCAAGAAAGCTCCCCAGGCCGAACCCGACGACGCGCACGGCCCCGCCCTGCGCCGCACACTTGGCCCCTGGGGGCTCACCGCGCTCGGTATCGGGGCGGTCATCGGTGGCGGCATCTTCGTCATCACCGGCGTCGCGGCCGCTGACCACGCCGGCCCTGCGATCATCCTGTCGTTCATCCTAGCCGCGATCTGCAGCCTGTTCACGGCACTGTGCTACGCCGAATTCGCCTCGATGATTCCCATCTCGGGCAGCGCTTATTCTTACGCCTACGCCACCCTCGGCGAAGGCGCCGCCTGGTTCATCGGCTGGAACTTGGTTCTCGAGTACGGTGTCTCCGCCTCGGCGGTCGCCGTCAGCTGGACCGGCTACTTCGTCAGCCTGCTGGACCATGTCGGTATCCACATCCCTCCCGCGCTGACGAATGCGCCGCTCGACTACGTCGACGGACACCTCGTCTCCACCGGCGCCCTTTTCAACATGCCCGCGGTTGGCATCACACTGGCGCTGACCTGGCTCTGCTACGTCGGCATCAAGGAATCCACCGGCATCAACATGGCCATGGTGGCGCTTAAGGTGGCGCTGATCCTTATCGTGATCATCGTCGGCGCCCAGCACATCGACACGGCCAACTGGCATCCGTTCATTCCCGAGAACCAGGGTGGCTTCAAGTACGGCTGGTCCGGCGTGCTGCGCGGCGCCGCGCTGGTGTTCTTCGCTTACATCGGATTCGAAGCGACATCGACGGCGGCGCAGGAATCGAAGAACCCACAACGCGACATGCCTATC
>NZ_JBFUJE010000667.1:0-1902 GCF_056401535.1 Luteibacter sp. P4_E6
CTTCCAACGGAAGCCCGCGGCGGAGTAATTCGAGCTCATCGATAATCGCCCGACGTTGCGAAGCCGAGAATGCCGCGACACCCAAGGAATGCTTGGGCGATGTGCGAGCATGATGGACGATAGCTTCCGCGACCCGCTTAGCCTCCACGGTATTAACGCGTTTGCCACCTGTGTCGAAGACACCATCGCGAACGTGATTGAAGACAAGACCCCTGCCCCCTTCTACCGTGTAAGGGCTAGGAACGATGAAGAGCTTGTTCTGGTAGAACTGCTTGTTGCTAACTGCAATTAGGGACTGATGCCGGCTTCGGTAGTGCCACCGAAGCATGCGCGTCGGCAATCCCCGTGCCGTAAAGAGGCCGAGAATGCTTTCAATATCGCTGACACGGGTGGTGTCGTCTTCGTCGTCCTCATCGCCATCGACGCTGGTCATCTTGGCAAAGAATGCCGTGGGCGGGAGCTGGCGAGGATCACCAACGACAACCACCTGCTTTGCCCGCGCGACGGCACCGAGCGCATCGACGGGCTGAATCTGACTGGCCTCATCCATCACAAGCAGATCGAACTCCATGGCACCGGGGGGCAGGAACTGCGCRACAGACAAAGGGCTCATCATGAAAACGGGCTTCAGCGCTCGAAGTGCCGGCGCGGCCTTTTCAACCAGCTTCCGGATAGCCATGTGTCCTTTCTTTCTCTGGATCTCGCCTCGAAGAACGCCCAGTGGCCCAACCGACCCGCTATCCCGGATCGGTACACCCTGATGGTGGACCTTTACGACCTCGACCGCGGCGGCCACGATCCGTTGACGATCGAGATCGGCGAACTCCCTTACCAGCCGCCCGTGCGCGATGCCGTCGAAACGGCCGAGGGCCGGCGTTGTACGTACCATGCGGGCATAGGTCACTTCGTAATAGGCCATCTCAAAGGCGCCGAGGACGTTCTCCGCCGTAAGGCGGCCGTCAGCAAGTCGACTTACAACGTCCGCGCAACCACTGGATGAGGCCTTGGCCGCGCGGTCACGGTAGTTCACCCATCTGTGAAGCTCCTCGTGTTCGGCGAACCAGCGATCGAGGCGCCATGCCAGCGTGTCAAAGAGAACCTCGTTCACCTCTGGCGTACCCACGCTAGCGGCCAGGTCGAGCTGCAAGTCGCTCGCGATCGCGTGGAACGTCGAATGGACGTGCGCTCCGGACGCGTCAAGGAGCCGCGCCTTCGGCAACAGAGTGTCTCGCTCGCCGACGCGACCGGCGAGCGCGCGAATGTCTGGATTTGCCCTCGCCCAATCCGCTGCCGCCGTAAGAGCAGCCCAATCCGACGACAGACCGCTCCAGGCGGTGTCGAATGCGGATTGCCCGATACCGTGAGCGCGCTGTACGGATGACATGGCAGCCTGTCCATCCGCTAATGTCTGAAGGAGCGCGCAGACCTCGCCTGCCGTCGCGGGCATGACCGGCGCAAGGGACTCAACGGCCGCATAGGCCTGTGTGTGTCGCACCGCCAGCTGCAGGAGGGACTCAAGGTCAATCTGTTCGGGGCCTGCTGCCGCGCCAAACACCTTCGGCTGGATCGGGGTGAAGTCGTCCCAGACAGATGCCAACAATGGCGCGTGATTGGCTATGAGCCCAGCAACCTGCCTGGACCGGACGCCGACGTCACCCTTCTCGGGACCTTTTGAGGCAAGGAGGCGGGGCTCTGCACCCAGCCCCCTGAGCGATCGCATCCACTCAACCAGTGCAATCAGAGGTGCAGCGCTTGAGCGTTCGCCACGCCAGTCCTCACCGAACGCACTGCGACCGAATACGTCTTCATCCCGAACCATCTTTCGCGCAGCCTGGCCACGCATGAGCGCATCGAGCAGCGCCAGAACGACTGGCAACTGGAGATTAGGCGTTGAGATCACTG
>NZ_JBFUJE010000668.1:0-1896 GCF_056401535.1 Luteibacter sp. P4_E6
GGCGCCGCGTATCTCGTGTCGAAGGCGATCAAGGCGTCACGCGTGCTCGCCTTCGAGGATCTCGGCATGGAAGCGATCTACGAGTTCGAGGTGAGGGACATGCCGGTGACTGTGGCGGTGGATAGCGCCGGTTCGTCGGTGCACATCTCCGGGCCGAAGGAATGGCAGTCGCGCATCGGCAAGATTCCGGTCGTGGTGGTCTAACGGCATCGCCGATGAATCGGCTCCTACATGAATCCGCTGCATAGGCCGGGCGGGTTTGTGTGGGAGCCGGCGAAATTCAGCAAAAACTAACTGGCTAGCTTCCAGGTGTGTCTTGCGATTTGCTCATCCTCTTCCGTGGGGATGACGCGGGAATTGAAGTCGCCGATCCATTGCAGGCCGGCGAGGATGGCGTCGCGGGTTACCGCGTCGTTCTCGCCGATGCCGCCGGTGAAGACCAGCAGGTCGATACCGCCTAGCGAGGTGATCATCCCGGCGATGTGCTTGCTCGCCACGTGCACGAAGACATCCTGCGCGAGATGCGACGCCGCGTTGTCCATGGTGTGTAACTCGCGCATATCGCTCGTCCCGCCGGACAGGCCTTTCAATCCCGACTCGTGGTCGACCAGGGTCTCCAGGCGCTTGGCGTCGTAACCGCGCTCGCGCATCAGGTAGAGCAGCACGCCGGGATCGAGATCGCCCGGGCGAGTGCCCATGACGATGCCGCCCGTTGGTGTCAGTCCCATCGTGGTATCGATCGATTTGCCATCGCGCACGGCGCACAGGCTGGCGCCATTGCCGAGGTGGGCGATAACGAGCTTCGAAGGCACCGCATCGCCAAGCTGCCGCACGATGGACTCGTACGACAGCCCGTGGAAGCCGTAACGCTCTATGCCACCCGCTCGCAGATCCGCCGGTAAGGGCAGGGTGCGCGCAACTTCCGGCATGGTCGCGTGGAACGCCGTATCGAAGCAGGCCACCTGCGTCACGCCGGGAAACGCCACGCGACAGCGCTTCACCATCTGCACCGCTGCCGGCACATGCAGCGGTGCAAAGGCACGCGCTTCATCCAGATGCACCATCAGTTGCTCGTCGATACGTGCGTGCTGACGCACGTTCGGGCCGCCATGCACGAGACGATGGCCGATGGCATCCGGTGCCGGCAGGCCGCGATCGCGCAACGTGCCGACAATGGTCGCGATCGGGTCACTGCCGTTGCCAGCGGACTCCGTGTTCTCCGTCAACAAGGCCTCGCAGGTTTCGCCATCGACACGGTACAGACCGTACTTCAGCGACGAAGAGCCGGTGTTGAGGGCGAGCACATGGCCGGTGGCGATGCTCACTCGCCCGCCTCCTCGGCCTGCCACTGCCAGTTACGCACGTCGGGAAGATCCTGGCCGTGTTCGCTGACGTAAAGCTTGTGGCGCTGGATATCCGACCAGTAACGCTGCGTCGCCTTCTCGCGCTCACCTGCAAAGCGAGGCACGCGGTTGATCACATCGAGCGCGAGCTGGAAACGATCCATGTTGTTCAACACCATCATGTCCAGCGCGGTGGTCGTCGTGCCTTCTTCCTTGTAACCACGCACGTGGACGTTGTCGTGGTTGTGCCGGCGGTAGGTCAGCTTGTGGATGATGCCGGGGTAGCCGTGGAAGGCGAAGATCACCGGCTTGTCCTTGGTGAACAGGTCGTCGAACACATCGTCGTCGAGGCCGTGCGGATGCTCGTCCGGCGTTTCCAGCGCCATCAGGTCCACCACATTGACCATGCGGATGCGAATATCGGGCACGTACTCGCGCAGCAACATGATCGCGGCGAGGATTTCGACCGTGGGGGCGTCGCCGGCGGATGCCATCACCACATCCGGATCGTCCTGCCCGCGACTGGCCCAGGACCAGATACCCGCGCCGGCCG
>NZ_JBFUJE010000669.1:0-1892 GCF_056401535.1 Luteibacter sp. P4_E6
GAACAGGTTCTGCGCGGCATCCTTGGTCGGCGGCTCGCCCGGACGCATCATCCGGTAGATTTCGACCAGGGCCTCGAGCTGCGTGCGCGTGTTGTCGATGCGCAGCGTGTTCGAGATGTACGCACCGCGATCGAGATCGTTCACGTACAGCGTCGGCACCGTCTCGATGCCGCCCTTGCGGAACTTCTCGAGGTGGTCGAGCGTGAGCTCGTCGTTCGCCGCAGCGATGATCTCGCCCGTGTCCTTGTCGACCATGTCGACGGCCACGATGCGGCCGACCGGGTAGTCGTCCGGCACTTCGAGCGTGGTGATCTTCTCGCTGGCGAGCTGGCGAACGTGGCGCGCAGTGATGCGCTTGCCGGCTTCGACCAGCACCTTGCCGTCGATCACGAGATCGAACGAGAGGGTTTCACCGCGCAGGCGCTCGGCGACGAGGTCGAGCGTGACGCCGCCCTTCTTGCCCAGATGGAACGTGTTGTGCTCGAAGAAGATCGAGAGGATCTCTTCGTTGTTGTAGCCGAGCGCGCGCAGGAGCACCGTCACCGGCAGCTTGCGACGACGATCGATACGGGTGAACAGCGCGTCCTTCGGGTCGAACTCGAAATCGAGCCACGAGCCACGGTAAGGAATCACGCGAGCCGAGAACAGGAGCTTGCCCGAGCTGTGCGTCTTGCCACGGTCGTGRTCGAAGAASACGCCCGGCGAACGGTGCAKCTGSGASACGATSACGCGCTCGGTGCCGTTGAYGATGAAGGTGCCGGTGTCGGTCATGAGCGGAATSTCGCCCATGTAGACCKMCTGCTCCTTCACGTACTTCACGGCTTTCTTCGACGCCGGGCTGTCCTTGTCATAGATGACCAGGCGCACGGTGGTACGCAGCGGCGCGCCGAAGGTCATGCCGCGGTTGCGGCATTCACGTTCGTCGAACGCCGGTTCGCCGAGCCTGTAGTCGACGTATTCGAGGGCGGCGTTGCCGGAATAGCTCGAAATCGGGAACACCGACTTCAGCGCGGCGTGGAGACCCTTCTCCTCACGCTGCTTGGAGCTGACCTGCTCCTGCAGGAMTTCCTTGTACGAGTCGGTCTGGATCGTCAGCAGGTTGGGCACGCCCAGCACGGGCGGACGCTTGCCGAAATCCTTACGGATGCGCTTCTTCTCGGTAAACGAGTAGGTCATGGTGGGTACCGCCTCGGTTCAGTAGCAAAAAATAGATCGAAAATCGGAGATCGAGATTCGACTGCAGGGCATCGCTACCCTCAACTCCCGATGTCCCATTTCCGATGGACGGAACATGGAACGTGGATCTGCAAACACGATCGGTCGAACACGGCCGGGAACGGCCAAAGCCCGGGGGCTTACGCCCCCAGGCTCACTTGACGCTTATCGAACTACTGGCGCGCAAAGCGCCGATTACTTGAGTTCGACCTTGGCGCCCGCAGCTTCCAGGTCCTTCTTGAACTTGGCAGCGTCGTCCTTCGAAGCAGCTTCCTTCACGACGCCACCGGCCTCGGTGAGGTCCTTGGCTTCCTTCAGGCCGAGGCCGGTGATGGCGCGAACGGCCTTGATCACGTCGACCTTCTTGTCGCCGGCGGAGATCAGGATGACGTCGAATTCGGTCTGCTCTTCAACAGCGGCAGCAGCCGGACCGGCAGCAGCGGCAACCGGAGCGGCGGCCGAGACGCCAAAGGTCTCTTCGATGGACTTAACCAGTTCCATGATTTCCATCAGGGACTTGGCCTTGATGGCTTCGACGATCTGTTCGGTGGTCAGGGTGGACATTGTTTCTTACCTTCTGAAATGGTTTCGGTATGGAAAGTCGACGGGATCAGGCTTCGACCGGGGCTTCTTCGGCGGCGACAACGTCGCTACCACCCTGCTGGTCGGCCACGGCC
>NZ_JBFUJE010000670.1:0-1887 GCF_056401535.1 Luteibacter sp. P4_E6
GCTTTGCCACCACGGCCGACGCCTTCCAGACCTATCTCGAAAAGAGCGGCCTCGCCAAGCGCATCCAGGAACGCCTGGCCACGCTGGACGTGGACGATGTGGATGAACTGGTCCGTGGCGGCAAGGAGATCCGCGGCTGGATCGTCGATACCGCCCTGCCCGCCGACCTCGAACAGGCCATCCGCGACGCCTACATCAAGCTCTGCAAGGATGCCGGCGCCGACGATATCGCCGTGGCCGTGCGMTCGTCCGCCACGGCGGAAGACCTGCCCGACGCCTCGTTCGCCGGTCAGCAGGAAACCTTCCTCAACGTGGTCGGCATCGACGACGTGCTGCACAAGGTGAAGGAAGTCTTCGCCTCGCTCTATAACGACCGTGCCATCGCTTATCGCGTGCACCAGGGCTTCAAGCACGAGGATGTCTTCCTCTCCGCCGGCGTGCAGCTGATGATCCGCTCGGATGTCGGCGCCTCCGGCGTGCTGTTCACCCTCGACACCGAATCCGGCTTTCGCGACGTCGTCTTCGTCACCGGTTCGTACGGCCTGGGCGAGATGGTGGTCCAGGGCGCCGTGAACCCGGACGAGTTCTACGTATTCAAGCCCACCCTGCGCGAAGGCAAGCCGGCCGTGCTTCGTCGCAGCCTCGGCGCCAAGCAGCAGCGCATGGTGTATTCCGACCAGCCCGGCGAGCGCGTGCGCATCGAGGAGACCCCGGTCGACCTGCGTCACCGCTTCTGCATCGAGGACGCCGATGTCGAGGAACTCTCGCGCCAGGCGCTGATCATCGAGAAGCATTACGGCCGCCCGATGGACATCGAGTGGGCGAAGGACGGCAACACGGGCAAGCTCTACGTCGTCCAGGCGCGCCCGGAGACCGTGAAATCGCGTGCCACTACGACCACGCTCGAGCGCTTTCAGCTCAACGAAAAGGGCAAGGTACTCACCGAAGGTCGCGCCATCGGCCAGAAGATCGGCTCGGGCAAGGCGCGCGTGATCCGCTCCCTGGCCGATATGAGCAAGGTGCAGCCGGGCGACGTACTCGTGGCCGACATGACCGACCCCGACTGGGAGCCGGTAATGAAGCGCGCCGCGGCGATCGTCACCAACCGCGGCGGCCGTACCTGCCACGCGGCGATCATTGCCCGCGAGCTCGGCGTACCGGCGGTCGTCGGCTGCGGTAACGCGCTGGAGACCATTCCGGACGGCGCCGAAGTCACCGTGTCCTGCGCCGAAGGCGATACGGGCACGATCTACGAGGGCCTGCTCAAGTTCGACCGCATCACCGCCGACCTAGGCGCGATGCCCGAGGCGCCGCTCAAGATCATGATGAATGTAGCCAACCCCGAGCGCGCATTCGACTTCGGCATGCTGCCGAACGCCGGCATCGGCCTGGCGCGCCTGGAAATGATCATCGCCAGCCACATCGGCGTGCATCCGAAGGCACTGCTCGAGTACGCCAAGCAGGATCCGGAAACCAAGGCCCGCATCGATGCGCGGATCTACGGCTACAAGGACCCGGTGTCGTTCTATGTCGACCGTCTCGCCGAGGGCATTTCGACCATTGCCGCCTCGGTCTATCCGAAGCCGGTGATCGTGCGCCTGTCCGATTTCAAGTCGAACGAGTACGCCGGCCTGCTCGGTGGTTCGCGTTATGAGCCGCACGAAGAGAACCCGATGATTGGCTACCGCGGCGCCAGCCGTTATGTCGATCCGGGCTTCGCCGATTCGTTCGCGCTCGAGTGCAAGGCCGCCAAGTACGTGCGTGAAACGATGGGCATGACCAATGTGTGGATCATGATTCCCTTCGTGCGCACGCTGGACGAAGGTCGCAAGGTGATCGAGGTGCTGCGCAAGAACGGCCTTGTGCAGGGCGAGAACGACCTGAAGG
>NZ_JBFUJE010000671.1:0-1884 GCF_056401535.1 Luteibacter sp. P4_E6
GCCCGTACGCGGGCCACGATTACCGCCGCCACCGCCGTCGAAGCGTGCGCCGCCGCCGGTACGATTGCCGTCGGCACGACCCGGACCGCCCTGGCCCGGCGCGCGATTGCCGCCGCCTGCACCCGGGCCGCCAGCACGGCCGGCCGGACGCGGACCACGGTTGCCCGGTGCGCCGCCTGCTGCATTTCCGCCACCGGTGCGGCTGTCGCCGGCAAACCAGGTGCGAGGCGACGGCAGTTCCTGGCCCGGCGCGACGCGACGCGAGCGCTGGCCACCGGCCGCACCACCGCCCCGCTCGGGACGAGCGACATTGCCGTTTACTTCGCGGCGCGGTGCGCCGCCCTGGCCACCGCCGCCACCCGGGCGACCACGACCACCGCCAGCGCCACCCCGGCCGCCACGCGGATTGTCATCGCGCAGGCGATCGAAAGCGGTGAGCTCACGGGCTTCGTCGTGACGACCCGAGCTCCAGGCACCTGCCGGACGACCGTCCGGCTTGTACTCGGTCACATGACGCGGGGCGCGACGCTGATGCACGACGGCGCTCAGGGTGAGTACGGCGCCCGGGGCGCCGAGGCCTGCGCGCGTGCGCAGTTCCTTGATTGCGGCTTCGTCGAGATTGTCGCTGTCGCCGCGACGGAGGGCGCGCGGAAGTTCCACGGTGCCGTAGCGGATGCGCTTGAGGCGGCTGACCAGGAAACCCTGCGAATCCCACAGGCGACGGACTTCGCGGTTGCGACCTTCGCGAATGGTGACGCGGAACCAGCTGTGGCTACCGCCGCGGCTGATCGTGGCGATCTCGTCGAAGCGGGCCGGGCCGTCTTCGAGTTCGACACCCGCCTTCAGGCGTTCGATGGTCTCGTCGGGCACCTCGCCATGGACACGGCAGAGGTACTCGCGCTCGAGGCCGCTCTTGGGATGCATCAGCGCGTTGGCGAGTTCGCCATCGGTGGTGAGCAGGAGCAGGCCGGTGGTGTTGATGTCGAGGCGACCCACGGCGACCCAGCGCGCACCCTTCAGGCGCGGCAGCTGTTCGAACACGGTGGGACGGCCTTCGGTGTCTTCGCGAGTCGTTACCACGCCTTCCGGCTTGTGATAGACGATCACTTCGGCGTCGTTACGGCTGTCGGTGGCGACGACGAACTGCTTGCCGTCGACGACTACGCGATCACCGGCATGGACGCTCGAGCCGATGGTGGCGGCGGTGCCGTTGACTTCGACTTCGCCCGCCTGGATGCGCTGTTCGAGCATGCGGCGCGAGCCGAGGCCGGCGTTGGCCAGGACTTTGTGCAGGCGCTCTTCGAGCACGGTGCCATCGTCGGGACGGCTTTCGCCGCGCTTAAGGGATAGAACGGAACGTTGCGGCGCACTCATGCGCGTGACTCCTCAGTATCTTCTTCGGCATCGTCTTTGGCGACGTCGCCTTCGGGGTTCTCTGCCTCTTCGGCAGTGGCGGAAGCCGCGGCGACGTCGTCGCCGGCAGGCAGCTGGTTCGCGATCTCGACCTCATCGTCCTGTGCGGACGGGGCCTCGATGGCGGGTGTTTCTTCGATCGTCATGGCCTCAGCCACGACATCATCGGTGTCTTCGGTATTCGTGGGGCTTTCGTTGTCCGGATCGATCGACAGGGTGGCACCGACGCGTGCGTGCGCGGGAATGCCATCACCTTCGAACCGCAATTGCGGGTTGATGTCTTCGAGGTCGCGAATCTCCGAAAGCGGGGGCAGGGCATCCAGCGACTTCAGGCTGAAGTAATCGAGAAATCCCCGGGTGGTTCCGAACAGGGCCGGCTTGCCGGGAACATCGCGATGACCGACGACGCGGATCCATTCGCGTTCCTCGAGCGTCTTGATGATGTTCGAGGAGACCACCACACCACGGATC
>NZ_JBFUJE010000672.1:0-1882 GCF_056401535.1 Luteibacter sp. P4_E6
GGGTCATCGGCCGTGTCATGTCCGCCCTCCTCCAGCAATCCAGCCGCGAAGAGCGCAAGCTCGCCGCCCGCGTGGGCGAGATCGTCGTGAGCGACACCGTCGCCCCCGCCGACATGGCCAGCATGGCCGGCCAGGGCATGCTCGGCGTCATCGCCAGCGCAGGCAGCATCTACTCGCATAGCGCCATTCTCGCGCGCAGCTTCAACCTGCCGATGCTGGTCGGCACCAAGGACGCGCTGGCGACGATCAACGACGACGACCTCGTCCTGATCGACGCCGAGCACGGCGAAGTCATCGTGCATCCGACCGCGCAGGACCTCGCCCGCTATCGCCAGTGGCAGCGTCAGGCCGCGGCAGAAGGCCGCCGCCTGGCTGCACTCGCCTCGGCTCCGACACTGACAAAAGATGGCGCCCACGTGCGCCTCTACGCCAATGCCGAGCTGATCGGCGACATCACGCTGGCCCGCGCCCGTGGCGCGGACGGCGTCGGCCTGTACCGCTCTGAGTTCCTGTTCCTGCGCCAGCGCGGCCTGCCCTCGGAAGAGGAGCAGTTCATCGCCTACCGCGACGTCGTCCTCGGCATGGGCGGCTTGCCGGTCACCATTCGCACGCTCGACCTTGGCGCCGATAAGGCCGACGCGGCTGGCCTCGCCATTCGCGGGGAAGACAACCCCGCCCTCGGCGTGCGCGGCGTTCGTCTGTCGCTGCGTTACCCCGACATTTTCAGCGTGCAGCTGCGCGCGATCCTGCGTGCGGCCTGCTATGGCCCGGTGCGCATTCTCGTCCCGATGATTACCCATCTGGGCGAGATGACGGATGTGCGGCGCCTCATCAAGAAGGCGCGCGAAGATCTCGCACGTGAGGGGCAGGAGTTGCCTGAGCGCCTGGATGTAGGCGCGATGATTGAGGTACCGGCGGCTGCGATCGGCGTGACGTCGATTCTCGAGAAGGCCGACTTCCTCGCCATCGGCACCAATGACCTTGCCCAGTATGTGCTCGCGGCCGACCGTAACAACGATGCGCTGGAAGGCATCTACGATCCGCTGCAACCGGCGTTTCTGCGGCTAATTGCGCACGTAATCGCTAGTGCGCGGCGGGCGAAGAAGCCGGTCAGCCTGTGCGGGGAAATTGCCGGCGATACACAGTTCACGGCACTGCTCCTGGCCATGGGCCTGGAAGAATTCAGCATGCACCCGGGGCAGTTGCTCCAGGTGCGTGACCGCCTCACCACGCTGGACTGCCGCGCGCTGCGTCGTGCGGCACCGCGGTTGTTCCGTGCACATTCGCGGGACGAAGTGGAGGCGCGATTGCTCGAGGTTGTCTCTCTCCAGGACAACTGCGCGTAACCCTGCTTGCGTGTGCTTCCTGTGGGAGCCGCTTCAGCGGCGATGCTCTAGCGAAAAGGAAAGCCGCTACGCGGCTCATGCCCCCAGCGGCTTACGCCGCCTCACGCTCGTGCTACGTGAGAGTCGCGGTCGGGTTGGCCCTTGGGGCCGCGGCGCGGCACTTCGTGACGGGCCGTAGCTCCTCTTTCGCTTTCCCTGTGGACTGAGCGGCCCTCAGCTTAGGCGTCCCCAAGGACCAACCCGACCGCGACACCAAACCTCRAGGTTGCGTGAGACAAAAGCTCAACGCCGCTGCGTCACTCTGTACCGTTCAGCTGCTGCACCTCGCCCCTGTAGGAGCCGCTTCAGCGGCGAACCCTCAGCCTGTCGCGCGTGCGAATGGGGCCGCACCTGCCTACGCTCGACCCATCAATGCGGCCCCAACACCTCATCCGCAGCGGAACGTCTCTCCCACGTAAGCCGCGCATGCGCCTCCGCCGCACAATGCGCGCCCATCTGCGTAAGCGCGGCGACCGCATCGAGTGACAACGCCATGC
>NZ_JBFUJE010000673.1:0-1875 GCF_056401535.1 Luteibacter sp. P4_E6
GAATCGAAGAACCCACAACGCGACATGCCTATCGGCACGCTCGCCTCCCTCGCCATCTGCACCGTGCTCTACATCGCCATGGCTGCCGTGCTGACGGGGCTGGTGCCGTTCGCGCAGCTCGGCACCGACGAGCCCGTCGTCACGGCGATCCGCAGCCATCCGGAACTCGGTTGGCTGCGTGGCGTGGTCGAGGTCGGCGCGCTGATTGGTCTGTCGTCCGTCGTACTCGTCATGATCATCGCGCAGCCGCGCATTTTCATGATCATGGGACGCGATGGTCTGCTGCCGAAGGTCTTCACGACGATCCACCCGAAGTACCGCACGCCGCATCTGAATACGGTGATCACCGGCGTCGGCATCGCGATCCTCGCCGCGGTGTTCCCGCTCAACATCCTCGGCGATCTCGTATCGATGGGTACCCTCGTCGCGTTCTGCGCAGTGTGCGGCGGCGTGTTGATCCTGCGCTTCACCGCGCCGGAATTGCCGCGCACCTTCCGCGTGCCCTGGGTGTGGTTCACGTGCATCGCGGGCATCGTCAGCTGCATCGGCCTGCTCTGCTTCATGAACTGGTACAACTGGGCACTGATGGGCGTCTGGACGGTGGTCGGCATGGCCCTTTACGCGGCCTACGGCTATCGCCACAGCCGCCTTCGACAGCAGGCGTAATACCCCTCCAAACGGCTCGTTAAAACCTCGCTAAATAGGCGAGGTTTTTTCGTTAAGCGATTGTTTTTGCGAAATAATGCGCAAAAAGTCGAGTGTCATTTAACTGCCATTGGCCGGTCGCCCCCGGAGGGGAGTATGATCCCGGTTCCGTGGGTAAATCACTTGGCAGTGGGCCCCGGATTGCCGCTCAGCGCGTCAGGCGAGTCAGCTCCTCGGCCTGGCGCGCCTGAGCTGCATTTTGTGTCTCACATGAATATTTCGAACAAAAAAGCCAGCCTGCGGGCTGGTTTTTTTTGGCTCTTTTCGCGTCTGCGGGGGCGGCTCGCGGCAAAACGCGAGGCCGAGGGCGAGCCCTCCCAGCCTCAGATCATGACAGCGTGGGAAATGCACCAGCCCTTGCTGGCAACGGCCTTGCCCGGGAAGAGCTGGCACGGGCCCCAAGCGGCAGCGGCCTTGCCCTGGTAGAAGTTGCAGTTCATGCAGGCGTCGCTGGCGGTCTTCTTGCCCTGGGCTTTGCTGCCGTCCTCGGTGTATTTCAGGGCGGCCGCCGTGGGGTCGGAGGGCGAAAGGTGAGGCAGGTCCTGGGCCCGGGCCAGGCGCGGCAGGGTGCCGAGCACGGTGGCTACGGCAACGCCGCCGGCAGCGACCTTGAGGAAACGCCGGCGCCCCTCATTATTCGTATCGTGTTCCGACATGGGTAAAACCTCCGTCGATGGTGATCCGGCCTGCATCTGGGCCGGTGCTGACCGAAATCGTACCCGTTCACGGAAAAAGGAGTGGTTCCCATTAGCGCGGGGACCGGTTTCCGGCCCGTGGTATATTCGCCCCCTGTTTGGACGTCCAAATCCCCATGCCGAAGACCCTTTCCCACGTCGATCCCGCCCTGCTGGCCGAGCGCGCCGATGCCATCGCCGACGCCGCACGCGAGTTGGCGGCTTTTGGCTGGACGCCCGCGACGAGCAGCAACTTCTCGATGCGCATCGACGACGAGCTGGCCGCGATCACCATCTCGGGACGCGACAAGGGACGCCTCGGCCGCGACGACATCATGGTGGTGGACATGGAAGGCAAGGCCGTCGGCTCGGACAACCGCCCTTCGGCCGAAACCGGGCTCCATACGCAGATCTATCGGCGTTTTCCTGAAGCTAACGCGGTGCTTCACACCCATTCGCGCACGCAGAGCGTCGCCTCGCGACTCTTTGCCGCGGA
>NZ_JBFUJE010000674.1:0-1867 GCF_056401535.1 Luteibacter sp. P4_E6
TCCCTCGACAATGCGGTTCATGTCACGCGCGATAGCGAGCGACGTGTCACACGCGCCCACCACCGCGTTGGACAGGAACTCGACCCATGCGTCCCAATGTTCCTTCAGCTGCACCCCTGCGAGGCTGTTGTAGTACGCATGGCGATGCTTCAGGAGAAAGCCAGAAAGATAGAGTGGCGGGTAGTTCGCTTCAGCCAACATGAGGGGCATGAGCAGGCGACCGACGCGTCCGTTACCGTCGGCGAACGGATGGATGGTTTCGAACTGCGCATGCGTAATGGCAAGGCGAGCGACGATGCCGAGTTCATAGTGTTCGTCTTCGTTTCTCTCATACCTAAGCATTGACAGTTCCAGCTCTCGCATGCACGCCTCAATGTTCCCAGGCGGCGGCGGGACGAAGGTCGCATCCTCGATTCGTCCTGAGCCGATCCATGCTTGCGTATCCCGCCACTGGCCCAGCCGGACGTGGGGCTGCGCGTCGTCCATCAGGGTAAGGTGCAGGCGTCTGACGACATCGAGAGTCAGGCCGGCAGTCGCTGGCGGTTTTAGCGAKTCCAGTCCGTCCTTGAGCGCGACGACGTAGCGTTCCGTCACCCGGGCATCGGCAGTTGCCCCTTCGGCACCTTGGGTGGCCTCATATTCCAGGAGCTCGGATAGCTGCGTCCGCGTTCCTTCGATCTGAGAGCTCTGCACGGCTTCGCGACGTGCAAGCGAACGCGTAATCAGTTCGGTGTTGGGCAGATGAGCGACGGCGTCCTGAAGGCGTCCGAGCGCCTCGTGGGCCCGGCCGATGGCTGACGCTACGCGGGCAGAGGACGGCAATATCCGAGGCGTCGCAGGTGGAACGAGGGCATGGCAGTGCGATCGCGGCTCGTCACATTTGACGAGGCTGCGCTGTCGAGTAGGGGAAAGATCCTGTCGGCGCACAGGGTGCGACCCTTGGTAAGGTTGAATAAGCCTAGGGCTTATTAAAGGATAAGTCGATAACCCTTAATAAGGCGATGGCTTATTAAAGCCTGGCGCTCACTTGGCCGCCTGCCTCATGGCCCCCGGCGGCTCGCCGATCACCCGCTTGAACGCCCGGCTGAAGGCTGCCAGCGAGCCATACCCCAGCTGGAACGCCACACTCTCGATTGTAGACTCGTCGCGTCCTATCCACTGGGCCGCCAGCCGCATGCGAAGTTCGGTGAGGTAGCGCACCGGGGTCATGCCGGTGACGGTGAAGAAGCGCTCGGCGAATACCGAACGCGAACTGCCCATTTCATCGGCGAGCTCGGCGACGGTCCAGTTGCGGCCAGGCTCGCGATGCATGGCAACGATGGCCTTGCCCAGGCGTGGGTCACGGAGCCCTTTCAGCCAGCCGGAGGCATCGCCACAGCCCGATTCGACCCAGCCGCGCACGATAATCGCGGAGACCACGTCGGCCAGCCGGGCGAGAATGCCGGCGAAACCGGCGCGCCTATGACAGGACTCACGTTCCATGGCGTCCAGCATGGGACGTAGCTCCGGATAACGGTCGAGCAGCGTGCCGACAAGCATCACGTCGGGCATCGCTGCGACGAGTGGCTGCATGCCGCCGAGTTCGAATTCCATGCATCCGCTGAAGATCAGAGCGCCCGAGGCGCGCGCAGTCGCTTCGCACTCAGGATGAATGTCGGCGACGCTGTTGCACAGCGGCGTGGCCAGAAAGTCCGTGACATCCCGCGACGGTATGTCTGCGGACGAGAGCAGCACATGCGGACGGCCTTGCGGCAGCAGGACGGCGTCGCCGGTCTCGAGCGAGAGCACCCTGTCGTCATGGGTTCGCAGGAGCACGGGACCACGGCCGACGAAATGAAACTGGGCATGCCCCGGCTCGCCTTTGAAC
>NZ_JBFUJE010000675.1:0-1850 GCF_056401535.1 Luteibacter sp. P4_E6
GTTGAGGTGGTGCACGCATGGCACGCAGCAGCGCATCGACGGTCGAGGTGGGTACGACCTGCGGTGGGACGTTGGTGACGTCGCGGTCCGCCGCTCGACCCTGGTCGGCGGGCAGCGGGATATGTTGCTGACTGTGCGTACCGTAGAGGATGAATCCGGTCCCTGCCGGCTCGACCACCCAGTGGGAGCGGACGGGCGTAATGCTGCTGTACCCGTCCCAGTCGTCATCGATGACGATGCGGGTGAGCTCGGGGGTACTCGGCCGTGGCGGCCTTAAGCAAGCCGACAACGTCGAGGCGATCGTAAAGGCCGCAGCCAGCCTCAACCCAAACGCAACGCCAGTCACCTTATCCATGGAAACCCTGGGGCACCGCCGCGGCATGCGGCCCGACGATTATGCTCAAACTCAGGGAGGTCGAGAAGCCGTCGCTCGCTCAGCGCGTGCCCGAATAATAATCAACCGAGGCGTCGATCTCTTCGGTCGTCATGTTGCGCGCGATGTTGCGCATCTGCGCGCTGGTGTCATTACGCCGCGTGCCGTGCGCAAACGCGTCCAGCTGCGTCTTCAGGTAATCGCGCGGCTGTGAATCCAGCCATGGCACGCCCAACTTGGCGGTTAATCTGCCGTGGCAGGATCCGCAAGGCGGAATGTTGCGCATGGGTGCACCCGTGGCGACGATGTCCGGTGCCGACTGCAGGTCCTGCGTGGCGGGTGATGGCTGGCGGGGCAGGGAGGCGTAATACGCGGAGAGATCTCGCAGGTCCTGGTCGTGCAGTTCGGCGACCAGCGGCGCCATCACCGCGCTCGCCCGTGCGCCGCTCTGGAAGTCGCGGAGTTCCTTGTAGATGGATGACGCGTACTGGCCGGCCAGCGTCGGCGTCTGCGACGTGCTGACGCCGCGCAAGCCATGGCACATGGTGCAACGGAGCGCCAGGGTGGCACCCCGACCCACGCCACCGCCCGACGACGGCTCGTCGAGGGTGGTCGGCGTCATGACGACCTCCGAGACCTTCACCGGGGACGTTACCGGGGCACTGGCCTCACCCAACCACGACCGGGGCACACCGGCGGCGCTACAGATCGAATTGAGCAATCCCTTGAACAGGGAATCGTCCTGGGCCGAGGGGAGCCAGACGAAACCGACGAAGACCGAGAACACCAGGAGCAGGAAGGTCCCGCCGACACTCCCGACGAACCAACGGTTGCGCAGTAGGGGGCCGCTCATGGCTTTCCTCCCACGAACACGGGTGGGACGCGCCCCTCGGGCGTCATCATGAGTTGCACGATCGGGTAGCCGTAGTTGGTGATCGTCAGCGCGATCATGAGGCCCAACCACAGTCCCAGCCCGTTCAGTGCCCAGGGAAGCGACACCGGCTCATGCACCGCGCGGCTGAAGGTGAACGGCTCCGGATCCACCCGCGCCGCCGAATGATTCCGGATAAGCACCGTGAGGAACAACGCCGCCGACACCACGAGCAGCGCACCACCGATCGTCGACATCACGACGGAGACGCCCTCGGCGAACATGCCGGGCGCCGTGTAGTCGTAGAAGGCCATTCGTCGCGGCATGCCCAGCAGCCCGGCGTAGTGCCAGGGGAAGGTCAGCACGATCATGCCGATGAACCACAACCACAACTGCCAGTGCACGAGCCGTAGATTCAGCAGCGCGCGGCCCGTGAGGTGCGGCCAGAGATCGTAGGCGAGAGCGAAGTACATGATGACGATCGCGCCGCCGAAAATCAGATGAAAGTGCCCGGTTACCCACTGCGTGTTGTGGATGGTCGAATCCAGCTGGTAACTCATGTTGATCAGCCCGCCGGCGCCACCGAAGCCGAGCATCACAAAGGAC
>NZ_JBFUJE010000676.1:0-1844 GCF_056401535.1 Luteibacter sp. P4_E6
GGCGCAGAGTGGCGCGGTGAGATTCTCCGAGAGCACATAGGCCGGTATGCTTACCAAGTGTGGCCAAAATGCCATGGCGATCCCTGCTACTGCCAGAAGCCACGTCGGCAGTACGTCCCTGATCGCGAGGAKGGYGCACGTCACAGTAACCGCGCCGAGGATTACCTGACTAAGAATAACCAGGGTGTACCAGCTGTCGTAGCTGTCAGTGACAGCCATTCCGATCGCCAGCAACGCCGGGTACGCCGGATCGCGAAACCCGTCCGAGAAGGGGTGTGGGGATCCCGGAGCGGCAGAAGAGAACAGGCGGCGGTGATACAGATTCCAGGCGTATCGGTAGTACTGTCCTGCGTCTCCCCAGTCAGCATCCCGGTAAAGCGGCTGCAACACCTGGGCGTGTGTAACGAAGTACCAGCGGAGGAATACGGCGAGCAGTCCGGCAAGAATTGCGACTGCGACCGCTGCACGAGTGCTAGCTGTCTGCGAGCCACCGGCCGGAAGTTGCGACACGGCTCCGCTGGTCACCCTGCGAGTCCCTTAGTGAAATAGTGCATGAGATCCCCTGCGGACTTCCATAGTGTACGGGCCCGTGAGCGGGCGAGGATACGCGAACGCCTCTCGGGTGGCGACCGCTACCCGCTTGCATGCAAGGCCCCACCCCCGTACCGTCCTCCCCGAGCACAACCCCAAGGGAGCCCCCATGAAACCACTTCTCGCCGCGCTGGCCCTCGCGCTGGCGTCCGGCCCTGTCCTGGCCGCCGACGCCGACAGCGCCGCCCCGCATCCTTTCTCCATCCGCGACCTGGTCATGATGGACCGCGTCGGGGATCCGCAGCTGTCGCCGGATGGGCGCTATGCGCTCTTTACCGTGCGCGCCACGGACTACGCCGCCAACAAGGGCGTGACCTCCATCTATGTGATGGACCTCAATAAGCCGCCCCAGCCGGTGAAGGTGGTGGAGAAGGGTTCGTCGCCGCGCTGGGCGCCGGATGGTAAGTCCATTTTCTATTCGGCGCCGAAGGATGGGGTGGCCCAGGTCTGGCATCGTTCGTTCGACGCCGATAACGCCAAGGGCCTGGCCCTGACCGTCCGTACGGGCGATGCCGTGACCACGGCCCCACTCGATGTCGGCTCGTTCAAGCTCTCGCCGGACGGCTCGAAGCTGCTCCTGAGCTACGAGGTATTTACCGACTGCGCTGACCTGGCCTGCACCAAGGAGCGCCTCGACGGCCGGGAGAAGGACAAGTCGACAGGCACCGTCTACGACAAGCTCTTCGTCCGTCACTGGGATACCTGGGCCGACGGCCGTCGCAACCAGCTCTACATTGCCGACGCCAATAACGCCTCGCAGCCGGTTCTGCTAAGCCGGGATATCGATGGCGACGTTCCGAGCAAGCCTTTCGGCGGCGAAGATGAGTTCTCCTTCTCGCCGGACGGTAAGACCGTGTACTTCGATGCACGCATTGCCGGCAAGACCGAGCCCTGGTCGACCAACTTCGATGTCTATAGCGTGCCTGCCGATGGGTCCGCGGCTCCGACGAATCTCACGGCCGACAACCTGGCATGGGATGCGAACCCCGTGGTGTCGCCGGACGGCAAGACCCTCTTCTATACGGCCATGAAAGATCCCGGCTCGGAAGCTGACCGTTTCGGCATCTGGGCGCTGGACATCGCCTCGGGCTCGAAGCACGAAATCGATCCGTCGTGGGACCGCTCCGCCGGAACACTTACGGTGTCGGCAGATGGCAAGACCCTCTACACGACCACGGACGACAACGGTCAGCATCCGCTGTTCGCCATCGACGTGGCGACGGGCAAGGCGACCACGCTGGTCTCCGATGGCT
>NZ_JBFUJE010000677.1:0-1841 GCF_056401535.1 Luteibacter sp. P4_E6
GAAGTGACGGCGACCTCAGCCTATCGGCCGCCACGTTCGACAACCGCCAGGGCAGCGTCACGCACGCGGGCCACGGCACGCTGACGATCGCCGCGACTACGCTCAACGGCAATGGCGGCACGATCGGCAGCAACGGTGCGCTGATCCTGACCGGCAACACGACCGATCTGAGCGG
Organism: Luteibacter sp. P4_E6; assembly: GCF_056401535.1. NCBI lineage: Bacteria > Pseudomonadati > Pseudomonadota > Gammaproteobacteria > Lysobacterales > Rhodanobacteraceae > Luteibacter > Luteibacter sp. P4_E6. Next base: position 176 of record NZ_JBFUJE010000677.1, read on the forward strand.
CGGCACGACACAAGCGGAGTCGATCCTCATCACCACGGGAGCGCTCAACACCTCCGGTGGGCAGGTGTCCGCCCTCGGCGGCGACCCGCTGCAGGCGAACGTGAGCGGCCTCTTCAATAACACGGGTGGTGAGATCGTCGGCAACGGCGCACTCGCCCTGAATGCCGGCGCATTCACCAACGCGCACGGTCGCCTGATCGCGGCCGGCGCCGGTGCGACGAACGTGCGGGTGACGGGAGCGCTGGACAATACCGGCGGTGTTTTCGCCAGCACGGGCGCCACCACGTTGCACGCAGGTAGCCTCGACAATACCGGTGGCACCCTCCAGGCATCGGCCACCGCGCCGCTCACGCTGGGCGTCGACGGCGCGCTAACCAATGACGCCGGTAACGTGCAAAGCAATGGCGACATCGCGCTCACGGCCGGTAGCGTCAGTAATCACGGCGGAACGCTGCAAACCACGGGTGCAATCGATGCGACGGTCGCCACGACGCTCGACAACACGGGCGGCGCACTGATCGCCGGTGGCGACCTGGCGATACAGGCCGCTACGCTGCTCAATCGCAACACGGTGAGTACCGGTGCGACGGCACCGACCACAGGCCTCTACGGCCAGGCCGTCACCTTGCACGCCGGCATGCTCGACAACAGCCACGGCGCGGTCGTCGCGCGGGGAGCGCTGGGCGTCAGCGGCACGACGCTGACCAATGCCAGCGGTGTGCTGGACGGGCAGGGTGCGGTGACGGTGACCGGCAGCACGCTGGATAACACCGCCGGACAACTCGCCCAGCACGGCGCGAGCGGGCAACTCACGATTACGCTCACGCAGGGCCTGACCAATACGGGCGCCGGCATGATCGCCGCCGAAGGCGCCGCGCAGGTGCAGGCAGGATCGGTCGACAATCACGGCGGCTCGCTTGTCGCCCAGCACGACCTCGGGCTGACCAGTGCAGGTAACCTCCTCAACAGCAGCGGCGGCGTGCTGCAAACGGGCGGCGCGCTGACCCTTACCGCTGGCGGCACGTTCGACAACAGTGCCGGACGGGTGGACGCCACCGACGCGGCAACGATCCACGCTGCCTCGATTGGGAACAACGGCGGCCAGTTGCTGGCGGGACATGCCGGTGCCCCCGATGCGTCCCTACAGATCGTCACCACCGGTGCCATTGCCAACCGCGGCGGCACGATGGGCAATCGTGCTGGCGACGTCATCGTTCAGGCGACGAGCTTCGACAACGGCGCGGGCGGCACGCTGGTTGCCCAGCGCGACGCCAACCTGGACCGGGTCGGTAGCTTCAGCAACATCGCCGGTACGGTCTTCGCCACGCGTAATCTCAGCGACCAGAACGCCGCCGGCACGCTGGACAACACGAGTGGCCAGATGGGCTCCGGTGGCACGACATGGCTCACCGTCGGCCAGCTGACCAATAGCAATGGTCATCTGCAGGCCGATACGCTGTGGTTGACGGTGCCGATGTTGACCAACAACGGCGGCGAAGTGGACGGTAACAACGTGCACGTCACCGCTGGCGCGTTGAACGGCATCGGGCGAATCTACGGCGCTGCCTTGCTCGATACGCATCTCACCGGCGATTACACGCATCTGGCCGGTCAGCGGCTCGAGAGTGATGGTGTGCTCAAGCTCACGGTCGATGGCACGCTGACC